>JAUIEG010000108.1 GCA_030428745.1 Alphaproteobacteria bacterium | reverse complement strand
TGGTCGAGAAACCGGCCGCGCGCCCGACATAGACGTCGTCGAGGATGACCGCGACGCCGGTTTCGAAACCGGGCGAGCTGTCGGCGGAGTTGATGCCGCGGATGCTGATCTGCGTGCTGAGCGTCGTTAGCCTGCTGATATTCAGGTTGGGCACGCTGTAGGCGATGTCCTGCAGCGTGCGGAAGTTATGCAGGTCGATCTGCTCGGCGTCGAACGCGGTGATCGAGATTGGCACGTCCTGCAGGTTTTCGCTCTGCTTTCGCGCCGTCACGACGATTTCCGAAATACGGCCGTCGCCAGCGGTCTGCGCCGCCGCCGCCAGCGGCAGGAATACGGCGGTTGAGGCGGCGAGTCCGATTTTTAGACCCCTCTTGCGTGCGCTTACCGTCACAGCATGCTCCTTCATTGTGTTTGGGCGGATCGGCCAAACGGCCATCCCCTTAAGTCCGCCCTTTTTTGCATTGTGCAGGGTTAAGAAAGCGCGGTCCGACTTGAATGGCCGATCGTTACAGAGTTTTGACATGCCTGCACCGCCTCCGGCTGGGCTTATTGAGAAGACCTGAGGTTCGTGGTCAACGGATGGCATGCGCCCGAATGGAGCAGGGCCGGGAGGGATTATGGGCAAAATGCGGGCGAATGGATTGAGATGCGGGGGCGGTCGCTTCCGTCTTATTGCGGCGACAGCTGCGCTCATAATTGCGGCCGCGGCGTCCGGAGCGGCGGCGCAGAATCCGCCCTTGAAGCCGGCGGACGTGCTGGCGCTCGAAATGGCGAACGACCCGCAGATATCCTCTGACGGAACGCGCATCGCCTATGTCCGGGTTTCGCCCGATATCATGAAAGACCAGTATTTTCCCGCTGTGTGGACGGCGGATGCAGACGGCGCGAACGCCCGCGCCCTGACCGAGCCTGCGGAGATGGCGGGAGAACCGCGATGGTCGCCGGATGGCGGGCGCCTCGCGTTCGCCGCTATGCGCGAGCAGGGGCCTGTTATCGTCGTGCGCGACATGAATAGCGGCGCCGAAACGCTGGTCGGCGGCCTTGCGACGCCCGCGTCGGATCTCGCCTGGTCACCGGACGGTTCGCGGATCGCCTATATGATGTTCGCGCCGGAAGAGCCTCGCGTTATCGGGAATCTGCCATCCGCGCCTGAGGGCGCGGCATGGAAGCCGGGCCCGGTCGTTATCGAGCGCGGCTATTACCGCGCCGACGGCATGGGAATAATTCCGTCGGGCGCCAAGCATCTTTACGTCGCGCCGGCCTCGGGCGGCGAGTCTGTCCGCATCACGAAGGACGACAGCGGCTACCCGCCGTTCGAAGGCGGCGCCTTCGCGTGGACGCCGGACGGGAGTGGGCTTGTCGTCTCGCTGATCCGCAAGAGCGAACGCGAAATCCTGCAAGGCGCGATGTACGAAACCGGGCTTTATCTCTTTCCCGCAGACGGCGGAGAAAGCAGACTCCTCATCGACAGGCCGGGCCCGGAAGTCTCGCCCGCCGTCTCCCCGGACGGGCGCCATGTCGCTTATGTCGGCTATGAGGACAAGGGCGGCCAAATCTACACGAATTCGAAATTGAGCGTCCTCGACCTTGAGACGGGAAAGACGCGCATCCTTTCGAAAAGGCTCGACCGCAGCGTCGCCGAGCCCGCATGGTCCGCAGACGGAAAGCAGATTTATGCGATCTACGCCGACCGCGGCGTCACGAAGCTTGCGCTGTTCGATCTCGACGGCGCGATGACGCCGGTCGCGGAAGGCCTCGGCATGGCCCATACGGCCTATTATGCAGAACCGCGTTTCACCGTATCGACGGGCGGCGTTGTCGCGATGCAATGGTCGTCGCCCTATTCGACAGGCAATATCGCGCGCGTCGATGCGCCAGGCGCGCCCATAGATCTCGTGACGGACCTTAACGTCTCGCTGCTTGCGGCTCGTAGCCTCGGCAAGGTCGAGGAGATCAACTACCGCTCTACGAAAGGAAAGCTGGCGATCCAGGGCTGGCTCGTCTATCCGCCCGATTTCGACCCGGCGAAGAAATATCCGCTCATTCTCGAAATTCACGGCGGGCCGACCACGGATTACGGCGCGCGCTTCGACATCGAGAAGCAGCTCATGGCGGCGGCGGGCTATGTGGTGTTCTATCCGAATGTGCGCGGCAGCACGGGCTATGGCGAAGACTTCGTCAATCTCATCAATGACGATTATCCGAATCTTGAATTTTACGATCTCATGGCAGGCGTCGACGCCGTCGTCGCGCGCGGATTTATCGATCTGGAACGGCTTTACGTAACCGGTGGATCGGGCGGCGGCACGCTGACCGCGTGGCTGATCGCGAACACCGGGCGCTTCGCCGCCGCGGCCGTGCTTTATCCTGTCGTCGATTGGCGCAGCCAGGCGCTGACTTCGGACATCATGCCCGTCGTGTTCAACGGCTTCTTTCACGGCACGCCCTGGAGCCAGCCGGGGGAATATGAGCGCCGCTCACTCCTTAAAACCGTTCCAAAGGTCGACACGCCGACGATGGTGATGACTGGCGAAGCGGACTACCGCACGCCGATATCGGAATCGGAGCAGTATTACGCGGCGCTAAAATATCATGGCGTCGAAAGCGTCTTTGTGCGCGTGCCTATGGAAAATCACGGCCTTCGGATGTTCCCCAGCCATTTCGCCGCGAAAATTCCAATTATTACCGGCTGGTTTGGCGCTCATTGATTTTCCGCGCATTTAGGTTGAAGCGTGGCGTCATCCCGCCGATGATGGACGTCACAGACGGGAAATGATCTCAATATCTATCTTATGAGGCGACGTGTGCAGTATGTGCGCACACGGAACAGTTTGCACCGAATTGATTTTTTAAAGCGTGTTTCCCGGTCAGTCGTTTTGGATTTCCAAGGGGCGTTCCAGTGCGCCGGCGATAAGGGACCGGTCGGCGTCGCCAGAGATAACCGCCGATTGACTTCGCTGCGGCCTGGCGACATTATCTAAATTAGAAAAAAATGTCATTATGAGAAAGTTGGGGTTAGGTATGCGCAGCATTTCCGAGTGCTTCCCAACAAAGCAACTAATGAGCTTTCTATTCGTGGGCGTAGCGCTGGTCAGTCTCGTGATTGGCTTGTCGGCTTGTTCGAATGTAAACTTGTCTGCGCCCTCCGCGCTGCATAAAGGCCTCAATCCGAGCGCCGAGATAATTGATCAAGCCTCAGAGCAATTTCTCCAGAAAATGGTTCTTGAAGAGCACTTCTCCGGCGTGGCTCTTGTGATGCGCGGCGACGATATCGTCCATGCGCGCGCCTATGGCCCCGCCACCATGGAAACGTCGAACAGGCTGGACACTATTTTCCATGTGGCCTCCATGACGAAAGAGTTCTCCGCCGCGGCGATCATGCAATTGGTCGAACAGAACGTGATCGATCTTGAAGGGTCGATTAACAGTTATCTGCCCGAGCAATATCGCTCGGATAAGTGGTCATCAGTGAAAGTCCGCCATCTTTTGTCACATACGGGCGGCGTGCCGGATTATGCGGAAACACGGGACTATTATGATGTCGTTGACGGGTGGGCGTTCGGCGACACCGTTGACGGTATGATCCGCGAAGCGATGGGCAAGGACCTTCAATTCGAGCCAGGCTCGGATTTCTATTATTCCAACATTGGCTTCACGCTTCTCGGTGAAATCATCCAGGAGCAGTCAGGCCAGCCATATGCCGCCTTTATTCAAGACAATGTGCTTGATCCGGCCGGCATGACAAATTCGCGCATTCATGTGGAAGGGCATGAGCCGAGGCCCGGCGAAGCGGCCGGTCTGCGATGGGATGATGAACAAGGCCGGCATGTCAAAGATGATGTTCTTTCGCTGCCTGTCACGCCGCCTGATGGCGGGCTTGTGACGACGCTGGAGGATTTCACCAAATGGATTTCCGTCTATCGGGACTTGGCCCACCCAAAACTCTCTGCAGCGTCGCTTGAGCGGATGATGCGGCCGTCTATTCCGCCCGGTTCATATCTGTGGCCCGAACAGGGGCTGCGGGGCGAGGCTTCCTATGGTTTCGGTCTTACGCTCAGCGGTGATTTGCTTATGCATGAAGGTTATATTGTCGGCTTTCGAAGTCACTTCATTTATAGCCGCGAAGATGATCTGCTCATCGTGGTTTTCACCAATAACACCAGCAATGACGTCTTCCGTATTTCGTCAGGACTTTTCGCAATCAATCAGTAAGATGATTGTACGTCAGCGCTGCGGCAGGGCATTGGCGGCGCAGTGTTTTGTTATGCATATTCCTTAAGCGGTTGTTTGCGGATCAGTTCCTGCGCGATCGTTTGCGCTGTCGCTTCGGGCGTGCGGTTTTCTTTCTGTGACCGCGCGAAAATTTCCAGGAGACGGTCGTAGATCTGCTCAAGCATGTCTTCCATGGGCGCCAACTCTATTTTTTTGCGGCCAGGCATGTTTTGCATCGCCTCGACGCCGCTAATGACCCCGCCTGCGTTGATGACATAGTCCGGGGCGAACAGGATATTGCGTTCAGCGAGAATGGCGCCGGCTTTCGGGGATGCGAGCTGGTTGTTCGCCGCCCCCGCGACCGCTTGCGCGCGAATTTGCGGCGCGGTCGCTATGTTGATGACGCCGCCTAAGGCGCAAGGACAAAAGATGTCCGCTTGTGCTGCGTGAATTTCGTCAGTCTCCATCGCCAATGCATGGAAATCGCTTTGCGCTTTCATGACTTTTTCCGGATCGATATCGGCGACAATCAATTCAGCGCCTGCTTCGTGCAGTTGCCGGGCGACCCGCCAGCCGACCGAGCCAAGTCCCTGGACCGCGACCTTCACTCCCTCGAAGTTTTTGCGGCCCAGGCGAAACTCCGCCACCGCGCGCAGCCCGTGCAGGACCCCTGTGGCGGTGTGGATCGACGGGTCGCCGGCGCCCTTCGACATCCCGCCGACATAAGGCGTCACTTCAAGCATTGTCTCGACATCCGCGACGGAAAAGCCGACATCTTCGCCGGTGGCGAAGACATTTCCGATACGGTCGATAAAGCGACCGAAGGCTAATAGCAGCTCTCTGGATTTGAGTTCGCGCGGGTCGCCGATGATCACCGCTTTGCCGCCGCCAAGGGGAAGGCCCGCCAGCGCCGATTTGTAGGACATCGCCCGCGACAGGCGCAGCGCGTCGTCGAGCGCCATATCGTCGGAGGCGTAAGGCTTGAAACGCGTTCCCCCGGCGGCGGGCCCGCGGGCTGTGGAGTGGATCGCAACGATCGCGCGCAAATTGGTCGCTTCATCTGAGAAGAAGCAAACCTGTTCGTGGTTGTCGAACTCTTCCGATTGCCAGACGCCCATCATTTCCATCCTGCGTTGAGGTTTGAACCTCAGGTTACGCAGAAGTTTCCATTATGGAAAGTTTTTCTTTTAAGGAAATTTCTTGAAAAGAGCGAGCGTCAGGCTGGGTCTTTGCCGGCGGGCGAGGGGGGTATGATGTTGAGGGCGGGCGAATCCTGCGGCGCAGGCCTCAGGATTTCCGCGTCCGGCGTCGAGGAAACGGTCATTATCCGACAAGGCGTCTCTCCTTTGGCGACATAGGCGTGCCCCATCGTGCTGTCGAAATAGATCGAGTCGCCGACCTTTAGCTGGGTAGGTCCGTAAGTGTCTGTATAAAGGAGTAATTCGCCCTCCAGGACATACAGGAATTCCTCGCCCGCGTGGCGGTGGAATTCGCCGAACTCTTCAACGCTCTTGGCCTTGATCTCCCCGATAATGGGCTTGATTTGCTTGCTTAGCAGGTCCGCGGCGAGATGAGTGTAATCGCCCGTCTGCGACGAAACGATGTTTCCTTCGCCAGCGCGCGTGATGCTTCGCCGGCGGCTGTGCTCGCTTTTTTCCTGCGCGTCGGGGGGGCTTCCGAACAGGTCGGCGACATTTACGCCGAGCGCCAGCGTGATTCTCAGCAATTTATCGACTGTGAGTTCGGTTCTGCCATTTTCCAGTTTGGAAAGCGTCGATACCGGAAACCCCGTCAGCTCGCTCACATCAGAAAGGGTCAGGCCTTTGTTATTCCTGATAGTTTTCAGGGTCGCGCCAGGGCTGGCAGCCAGTTTGGATTGTAAATCGAATGCGTTCATTTTTCTATCCGCGTTTGGCTGATGATCGGCGCGCCGCCTTTTGTGAGGCCCTTTACGCCGGGGTCGCTGCGCTGTTCAAAAGCGAAAATACTTTTCCAGATTAGCCCCAAATCGCGTGGTTTTCCAACAAGGCAAGCCTGTTTTCGCGTTCGCGGCTTCGAGCGCCTCGGGCGTCTGACACATTTAGGCGGCGCCGCGCCTGAAAACCATCACTGCGCCAGCTTGTTGCTTGACATTTTCCAAAATAGACGAAATTGTCGAATATAGAAAAATTATGAAAATTTTGTGAGCGCCAGAAAGCTGACCGGCCGGGAATATGAAAGAGCCGGCCCAAACTGCGAGGGGATTTGAATGTTGAATACAGGCCAGGTCATGAACGGGATTCGTCTTAAGGGACTGAAGAACAGCCTATTGGCGGCGACGGCACTTGGGGTTGCAGCGGGCGCGCCGGCCCTTGCGCAAGAAGGCGAAACCGTAGGGGCGGGCGCATCGCGCGACGATATGATTATCGTCACCGCCACGCGCCGCGCTGAAAGGCTGATTGACGTGCCTTTGGCTATTCAAGCGCTCAGCGGGGACGATCTTGAAAAACTCGGGGCGGTCAATTTTTCCGATTATGCGCGCACCCTGGCGGGTGTTTCCTTTATCGACGCCGGCGCGGGTCGTTCGCAGATTTTCATTCGCGGCGTTACGACCGGCTCCGATATCGGCCAGGGCGCGGAAGCGACCGTTGGTGTCTATCTCGATGAAGTTCCGATTTCTGAAGCGGCGTCGCAGCCCGATCTCAAACTCTTCGACATTGACCGGATCGAAGTTTTGCGCGGCCCCCAAGGGACAGTTTACGGGAGCGGCTCGCTAGGCGGGACGCTTCGGATCATGCCGCGCATGCCGGAGTTTGACGGCGTTTCAGGCGGGCTTCAGCTCACCGGTTCGGGAACGCAAAAAGGCGGCGGCAATGGCGAGGCGAGCGGTTGGGTCAACCTGCCATTGTCCGACAGGGCCGCCCTCAGAGTTGTGGGTTTCGGTGTTAAAAACAGCGGCTTTTTGGATGACGGATATGCCGGTTTAGGCTCTAGCGCTGAAGACAATATCAATGACGAGGAGACCTATGGCGGTCGCGCCGCCTTGCGGGTTCAACCCACTGAACGGCTCGATATTGTGTTTACCGGCATCTACCAGAAAATCAGCGCATCAGAACAACAATCTATCAGCTTCTCCCTGCCCGACGGGCTGAACCGGGAACAGCGAGACCTTATCGAGAAAGAAGTAGAAGGCGCACTGGGGCAGGTACACAGCCAGAACCATCGCCTGCTGCTGGAGCTCGCAGCGCAACTGGTCCTGGCGCAACTACGCCTGTTCCAGTCCAGCCGCAACGCTTAGCCAACCAGCAAATTCACCACGTGAAAGGTCGCCAGAGCGGCGAAATACGCGAAGGCGAAATAGCCAAAGAACATCTTTATCGCCAGGGAGCGGGATTCACTTTCCTTGGCCAGGATCGCCAGTGTGGAAACACACTGCAGCGCGATGGCAAAAAAGACCAGTAGCGCAACCCCGGAACCAATTGCCATGCCGCTGGCCTGGATATGATCCACCAGGGGCACCATGTTTTCCTCGGCGCCCTCGATGCCGAAGATGGTGCCCAGAGTACCGACAAATACCTCCCGCGCCAGAAACGAAGTGGCGATAGCCACCCCGTAGCGCCAGTCCAGACCCAGCGGCGCAAAGAGGGGCTCAATCAGTCGGCCCAGGTGTCCCAGCCAGGACTCACCCAGGTCGGCGCCAAAATTCGGAAAATAGCCAAGCACCCAGATCACCACAGTCACGGTAAAGATAATCTTGCCCGCCTTGGTGACAAAGTGCATTGCCCGGTTCCA
>JAUIEG010000828.1 GCA_030428745.1 Alphaproteobacteria bacterium | reverse complement strand
GGAGAAACTGACGGAAGCTGCAAAAATCGGCGAAGGTTTTGGCTATGACGAAATCAACTTGAATGTGGGCTGCCCCTCTGACCGGGTGCAGTCGGGCGCCTTTGGCGCCTGCCTCATGAAGACGCCAGACCTTGTCGCCGATTGCGTGGCGGCTATGAAGAACGCTGTCGATATTCCGGTGACAGTCAAATGCCGCCTCGGCGTTGATGACCAGGACCCCGAAGAGAGTCTTTTCGGCTTCATTGAAAAAGTTTCGGCGGCGGGCTGTGAGATTTTTATCGTCCATGCGCGCAAGGCGTGGCTGCAAGGTTTATCACCGAAGGAAAACCGCACCATCCCGCCGCTCGATTACGACCTTGTCCGGCGTCTGAAACGCGCGCGGCCTGATCTTGTCGTTGTTTTGAACGGCGGGATTGAAACCGTTACGGACGCCGCGGCGTTAGCTGCTGAATTTGATGGCGTCATGCTGGGCCGCGCCGCCTATGGCGCGCCTTATCTTCTCGCTTCTGTGGATGAGACGATGTTTGGCGAAACTGCGCCTGCGCCGTCGCGCGAAGAGGTGGTGTGCGCCATGTCCGATTACGTGAAGCGCGTCTTTGCGGCCGGCGTTCGGCCCCATTCGGTTACGCGCCACATGCTTGGCCTTTATCACGGCGCGCCAGGAGCGAGGGCGTGGCGGCGCTTCCTGTCCGAAAACGCCAGCGCAGCGCGCGCAACCATTCTCGACGAAGCGCTTGACGCCATGCGCACTCGCGAGCCCGCTTGAATGAGTTTTCTCGCTGAGCACTGGGTGTTGATCGCCGCGCTTCTGGCCGCGGGATTTGCGTCGGGTTTTGCAGGCGGGCTTTTCGGCATTGGCGGCGGCGTCATCACGACGCCGGCGCTTTATGCGATCTTTCACCTTCTCGGCTATGCGGAAGGGCCAAGCCTCAAAACCGCGATCGGCACATCGCTCGCCGTCATCATCGTCACATCTTTGCGTTCGCTCGCCACGCATCGCCGCGCGGGTCATGTTGACGGAGAGATGTTGCGCCACTGGGCGCCGTGGATAGCGGGCGGCGCCGGGGCGGGGGGACTTCTCGCCCATTGGGCGCCGGCGGAGTTGCTCACGATCATCTTCGCGGGCGGCGCTTTTTATGTCGCCTACCGGCGTCTCTTCGGCAAGAATCGCGGCCATACGAAAACCATCAATCTCAATCGCCGGCGGATGAAAATTCCGCTCGGTTTCGGCACGGGGTTCTTTTCGAGCCTCATGGGGATCGGGGGCGGCGCCATGGGCGTGATGGTGATGACGCTCGCCGGGCGCACTATGCACCAGGCGATTGCGACGTCCGCGGGCTTTGGCGTCGCGGTTGCCGGGCCCGGTGTTGTCGGCTTCATTCTTTCCGGTCTTGCCGCCAAGGCGTTGCCGCCCGCGTCGCTTGGCTATGTGAATCTGCCGGCCTTTATGGTGATGGCCGTTGTGGCGGGGATCGCCGCGCCCTGGGGCGCAAAGGCGGCGCACCACCTTGACGCCGATCTCTTGTCCAAGGGGTTCGGCG
>JAUIEG010000107.1 GCA_030428745.1 Alphaproteobacteria bacterium | reverse complement strand
ACTGTACTTTGTAATATGCTTATTGTCGAATTGACGAATTAGAGCACAAATAGCATTTGGCCTTCTTTTCCGACAACCGCTTGTCACGCTGATGCGATTGCGCTCTCTAGGTGTCCCATATTGGAGGCAGACTTTACGCCGCACCATTCCAGGCAGTCGACGGTCTGCCGGAAGCCACAACTGACTTGGCAGTTACCAATGTCCACTTCGGCCATAAGTGCGGTCGGTAATCCGACTGAATCTTAAGGGAGCCATTTCGGTCATTTGTGCTGCATGCAACAAAGCCAGTTTTCCACCCCTTCTCGAGTTTCGACTAGGCTTGGCTAATGACCGCTTTAGTGATTTCCAATTTGTAACGCGAACGATCAACTTTTGCGCGCATAGCGGACATTAATGCGACGGTTCTGCAACGACCGTTTCCGACGAATTTATGTCGACAGGACATTCTATCGCCAATGTCCGGAATGAGGATTTTTGCGACATTGGCGAAATTCCGAAATAGTCTGGTTTCGTGTCATTACTGATGTTGGTGGCTTGGAACGACTTCCAATGGTGCTCAACGGGAACATGAAAATTAGTGAAAATCCCTACTTTGAAATAACTTCTTTGCTTGCTGGCGCGGATGTATAGCGGACGGTGAGGCGGGCCTTTTCTTGAAACGCGATGTCTGGCGACTATCGGGGATTTGCTTTTTGACCTCATCGGCGGAACCCCAGGCCATATCGATTGAGGCATCCGCTTCACCAAGTTCGTCAAAGAGGTAAGAAAAGTCTTCGATCCGTTCTGAAATTACATGAATAACGCGGCCTTCACGCTGGACCTTGCCTGTAACTTTCAGCAGACGCCCCTGCATGACCTGCGTTCTGTATTTCGTGAACGTGTTTTTCCAGACAATCAGATTGGCTGATCCCGTTTCATCTTCGAGCGTGATGAAGACAACGCCGCTCGCTGTGGCCGGCCGCTGGCGCGTAATGACCGCGCCTAAAACCGTAACGCGGCTATTTTCGGGTATGTCGCGTAAGCTGGAATTGGAGGTGATATTTTTCCCCGCAGACGCGCGCACCAGCCGCACCGGGTGATCTTTCAAAGACAGTCGCGTGCTGATGAAGTCATCGAAGACATCTTCCTCATGTGTGAGCTGAGGCAATGCGGTTTTAGTGACTGCTTCATCAAGGAGAGGATCGTCAAGTAGAGGCATCGGTGCAGCGTCATCGACCGCTTTTGCATGCCAGAGCGCGTCACGGCGGGAAACGCCAAGAGAGGCGAACGCGTCCGCCATGGCGAGGCGTTCCAGCGCAGGCTTGAGAAGGCCGGCGCGGCGGCGGATTGAGGCGAGGTCTTGATAGCCATTGCCGCGCGCCGCCGTCAGCCAGTGAGCGTCCTCTTCCTTAAAGCCCTTGATCATCCGGAGCCCAAGCCGCACGGCAAGACCGCCTTTGCCGTCCGGTTCAAGGCTGCAATCCCATGTGCTGGCGTTGACGTCGACAGGCCGAACGTCGACGCCGTGATGGCGCGCATCGCCCACAAGCTGCGCCGGGGCGTAAAACCCCATGGGTTGCGAGTTCAGGATGGCGCAGCAGTAAACTTCCGGATGATGATGGCGCAGCCAGGCTGAGGCGTAGACCAGCAACGCGAAAGAAGCGGCGTGGCTTTCGGGAAAACCATAACCGGAAAAGCCTTCAAGCTGGCGGAAGCACCGCTCTGCGAAGTCTTCGTCATAGCCATTGCCGATGCAGCCTGAGATAAAGCGCTCCTTGAAGTCCGATACGCTGCCGACGCGGCGAAAGGCGCCGAGCGCCCGGCGAAGACCATCCGCCTCGCTCGGATCAAAGCCGGCGGCGACCATGGCGATCTGCATGGCCTGTTCCTGAAACAAAGGCACGCCGAGTGTGCGCTTCAGAACTTCTTCAAGCTCCTTGGACGGGTAGACCACTTGTTCTTCACCGCGTCGTCGCCGGAGATAGGGGTGCACCATGTCGCCCTGGATGGGGCCGGGCCGGATGATCGCGACTTCAATTACAAGATCGTAAAAGCATTTGGGCCGCATGCGCGGCAGGAACGACATCTGCGCCCGGCTTTCCACTTGAAACAAACCAGTTGTGTCGCCCTCGCTCAATTGTTCATAGATGCGCGGGTCTTCCTGAGGGAGGGTCGCTAGTGAATAGTCAATGCCTTTCCATTCCCGGATAAGATCGAACGCCTTGCGGATGCAGGTGAGCATGCCAAGGGAGAGGACATCAACTTTAAGCATGCCGAGGACGTCGATATCGTCCTTATCCCACTCAATGACTGTGCGATCTTCCATGGCGGCGTTTTCGACCGGGACAAGCTCGTCAAGGCGGCCTTTTGTAATGACGAAGCCGCCGACATGCTGAGATAGGTGACGCGGGAAGCCGATAATTTCTTCAATGAGGGAAAGTGTCTGGCGGATGCGGAAATCCTCAAGGTTTAATCCTGCGGCGGCTACGCGGTCCGCTTTGGGGGATCCATCCGACCAGCCCCATACCTGACCGGACAGCGCCGTCACTGCATCATCGGAAAGTCCCATGGCGCGTCCAACTTCTCGAATGGCCGCTTTCGAACGGAAGTGAATGACGGTGGCGCAAATCCCCGCCCGGTGCCGTCCATACTTTTGATAGATGTGCTGAATGACTTCTTCGCGGCGCTCATGCTCAAAATCGACATCAATGTCCGGCGGTTCGTTACGCGCTTCAGAGACAAAACGCTCAAACACCATTGTAATGATGTCCGGCCCGATAGAGGTGACGCCAAGCGCATAACAAATTACTGAATTCGCCGCTGAACCGCGCCCCTGGCATAATATGCCTTGATCTCGCGCGAACTTCACAACGTCATGAACGGTGAGAAAGTATCGGGCGTAATCGAGCTTTTCGATTAGGCCGAACTCGCGCGCGACCATCGCCTGGACGTTTAATGGAACGCCGTCAGGGTAGCGTTCAAGCAGCCCTTCTTCCGTGAGTTCCTTCAGGCGGAGCAAGGGCGGTTTTCCATCCGAGATTTCTTCCGGATACTCATATTTAAGCTCAGACAGGGAGAAAAGGCACTGGCTGGCGATGACGAGCGTATTGGCGACGGCGTCCGGATAGCTCTTATAGAGCTTGTGAATTTCAAAAGGGCTTTTGAGCCGCCGTTCAGCGTTCAAGAGCGCGCGCTCGCCGATATTGTCTATGGTGCAACGCTCGCGGATGCAGGTGAGCATATCCGCCAGAGGTCGCCGCGCCGCTTTGTGCAAGAGCACATTGCCGGTGGCGATGAGCGGCAGTTTGAGCTTTTCGGCGAGCTTCGCGCAGCGTTCGAAACGTTCTTCGTCGCGGCCGTCATAAGCGGGGCTTAAGCCAAGGAACAACGACTTGGAAAACTTATCCGCTAAAATTTCAATATTCTGGGGCGAGACATTGAGCGCAATCAATATTGAGCCGTAGGCCCATTCCAGAAGGTCATCAATCGCAAGTTTGCAGTCGCCCTTGACCGTGCGGCGTTTGCCGATGGTCAAAAGGCGGCACAAGCGGCCATAGGCGCTGCGGTCTTTCGGGTAAGCGAGAAGCTTTTCACCAGTTTCAAGCGACAGGCGAACGCCGACAATATACCGCATTCCTGCATCCATGGCGGCTGCGTGGGCGCGAACAACGCCGGCGAAAGTGTTCGTATCCGTAATAGCGATGGCGGCAAGGCCGAGCTCTTGCGCCTGTTCAACCAGCTCTTCAGGATGAGACGCGCCGGTGAGGAACGTGAAGTTTGAGGTGACGTTGAGTTCCGCATAGCTCATGGAAATAGCCCTGCGACTTCCCATGAGGATGGCTTTTCACCCGGCCTGGTTGAAAGCCAGAGCCGCGAACCGTCTTCGCCCTCAACACGCCAGTAATCGCGCAAGACGTCGCCATTCGGCCCCTTCCACCATTCCGGACCAATACGCTCAGGACCTTTGCAGCGAAGCGTGTTGTAAATCTTCTTTCGCCACTGAAAACTTTTCGGCGGCCGTCCGGGCTTCAGAACGGCGACGGGTTCGCCCGCATAGGATATCAACGGCCGGGATGTATGCGCCGCCCATGTCGCGGCATTCTTGCATTGCATGGCTTCGACAAATCGGAAGGACCGGCGCGGCAGGTGACTGGAGACCGGCGCCCATCGCAAGACGCGGTCAAACCCAAGCTGGTTTCCGAGCGTTGCAATCAGCTCATCAAGGTCGTTTTGTTTTTCCGCCTCGGCGAAAGTTCTTTGTGTCGGCTTAAACGGCTCCACCTTAAGGGCAGAAAGGCGCATCATGTCGATGCCGTCGCCTGAATCGACCTTTTCGAGTTTCAGGGCGAATTGACGAATGATTTGCCTGGCGTTCTGTGTTGGACGTGCCAGGCCGATATCCAGATGGATCTGGTGTTTATCCGCCCTGTAACAACTAAGACGAAGGGCGCGCACGCCATAATCGTGATTGCTGAGCCGTTTGCAAACTTGCTCAGTCAAACGCCTAAGAGCTTCGCTGACATCATCCATCAGCCCAATGGGGTCAGGAAAAGACATGCGCGCGGCGAATGTAGGCTGGGCTGTTGCGGGCGCGACCGGATCGGATGCTACACCAAGCAGTTTTTCGTAAGCGCGCAGGAGGCCGAAGCCGAAGCGCCGCGCCAGGCCGGATGATTTCAGCGGATAAAGATCGCCAATGCGTTTGAGCCCGAGACGTTTCAGCTCAAAAGTCGATTTCTCGTCCGCAAAAAGCGCGTCTATGGGAAAAGGAGCAAGGCTTTCGCGCGTGCGGCCTGTTTCAAAAATGGTATGGCCCTTGGCGCCAAAACGCGCCGCCGCTCTTGCTGCGCCTTTTGTGTCTGCGACGCCGATGCGCGCCTCGATCTGCATGTCTTTCAGCTCCTGAAGGATTGCCTTAGCCATGGCTGCTTCGCCGCCGAAGAGGTGGGCGCACCCAGTAACATTAAGGAGCAGGCAGTCTTTTCCTTCGCATGCGCTCCACGGCGTGAATTTCACACACCAGCGCTGCAAGGCTTTGAGAAAGGCTTCATCCCGCATGGGTTCTTGTGCAACAGTAATCAGCTGCGGCGCGGCTGCGCGCGCTGTTGCGAGCGTCATGCCGACATAAAGACCGACGCGGCGCGCATGTTTATTCAGACTGACAAGGCGCACGGCGTTCTTATCTTCCGCCGTGACCGCAAACAGGCAGTCGTCAACCGGCAATCCGGTCCGGCCAAACCGGTTCACCGGCAGGCGCGGCATCCAGACGCAAAGAATCCTTTTCCCCTGTGACATTCAAAATCCAACTCCCGACCGTTCCCCGTTTATTTTTGTAGAGCGATGCTCTGATCCGAAATTCCTCCCAGTGATCTGACGGCGCCGGCGAACAGTGCCAGCGGGTCTCAGCCGCAGTTGAGTGCGCGGGCCGGTTGACGATCAACAACCCCAATGATCGTCCCGTCTGCGCCGCCAGTTGCAGCCGCCTGAACTGTGTAAGGCCCGGGCTCTTCTCTGCGCAGACGAAAACACTCGTCATGGCGCCTGAGCGAAGCGCTGTCTCCGCCGCCCAAAGGACGTCTGCTTCCAAAGGGCAGGGAACGAGCAGCATCGCGTCAGGGTCCGTAAACCGGGCGACGGCTTGCGGATGAAAAGCGTCCAGCAGCCTTGGCGCCCCGCACACCATCGCCCGGCCGGATCTCGCCATGAGGAACGCGAAAGTGTGCGCGCTAGGCCCGCTTAATTCGTGGACCCGACCGCTCCGGAGTTCCGGCAAAACCTCATATGTTCCTGTTGTGTTCACATCGCGATATCTGCATTTCAGCGCTAGTCCGTCAAGATTGGCCTGTGATAGCCTCAAAACTCTGAGGAGAATCAATCATGTGCGGGCGTGGTGATCAGAGCCTGACTTGGGCGGACATCTGCGAATTGTCGGGGATCATCGGCAAGACGCCGACCTCGAACCTCGAGCCCGTCTACAATATCGCCCCCACTACAACAGTGCATATCGTCCGCGAAGTTGGCGGGGGGCGTATCATCGAAAAGGCGCGCTGGGACCTCATTCCAGGCTGGTGGAAAAAGCCGCTAAAGGAAAAGAAGTTCTCCACCTACAACGCCAAGGCCGAGACTATCACCGAGCTCGCATCCTTCCGAACTGCTTGGAAGAAAAGCCAGCGTTGCATTATCCCGATGAACTTTTTCGAGTGGAAGCGCCCACGCAAGAAAGGCGATCCGCCGTTTCACATCTTTCCGACGCAAGACCCGGCGTTTCGCATCGCAGGTCTTTGGGATGAATGGAAAGATCCGGAGTCAGGGGAGGTTGTGCTGACCTGCACGGCGATCACCTGCGAGCCCAATGAGTTCATGGCGGAACTACATGACCGCATGCCGGTCATTTTAGGCGCTGATCAGCTTGAGGCCTGGTTCAGCGCGCCGCCGGAAGAAGCAATTGATATGCTGAAACCATGCCCGTCCGAGTGGATGACCGCGAACAAGGTTAGCGCCTATGTCAACAATACGCGCAATCAGGGGCCTGAATGCGTCGAGCCTGATACCGAATCTGACTAGGAATCGCCTTTCAAACGATTTTGAAGGTTCACGGGAACATGGCGGCAGTCCGAGACAGAGAATTGCCTGCTGTTGCAGGCCTCAAGCTCAAGCAAAAATCAGATCACCCCAGATATCATATACCTTTTTCAGAAGAGCAGATTCAGTGCTTGCTGAACACGGCAAGGGTTAAAGAAGCCTCCACGCTCCCGAATGTTTACATTCAGAAGATGCCTGGAACGATGCCAGATACTTGGCTGGAAGGAGCTGAATATCTCTTACGAAAAGCAGGCCCCGAAAACATGGCTAGCTGTACCGAGATGACGCGCATCGGGGCTTTGCGGCATTTGTTGTCAGAAATCGGGAAACACTTGGAGGTGAGCTGGACGTTTCAGAACAAGAAAGCGAAGGCGTTGTACACGAAGCGAGAGGCACAGAATATTGCAAAATACGCGAATAAAATACTCACGATATGGGGTGCCGACAAAAATGGAAATTTGCCTGATGAGAGCAGAGTGCTCCTAAGCGGGCAGTTTGCTCATTTGGCGACTAGAGTTGGTGATGCAGAACTGAATAAGCTGGCGGATATTGCCTTAGTTATCCACGCGCTACGATCGAAAGGTCTTAGTAGTGGCGCAATAGGATTCCTGGAAATTGACCGTTCGACGGGCAGAAAAAGGACTCCTCATTTAAATCCCCGTGACTACCTAATTCGGGTAGAGACGTTCTATATCTGCCAATTGTGGGAGCACTTCCTGCATCGCGAGGTGGCGACCAGCGTCAACCCGGCGACTGGCGACGCGCAAGGACCGCTGGTCAGATTTATGACGACTATTCTAACCCATTGGCGCCCCTCCAAAATTCCTTCGGCCACGGCCGTCAGGGAGCGAATTCGCCGCTATCGGGACCCAATGGGTAGGCTGGCGCGAAATAAGCATTTGTCTACCCATTTAGCGCCGAATCACTAAGGCGAACACGAATTGCACTCTGTTTTGAAGGAGTGCGATATGTCGCAAACGACGAAAAAGGCCAAAGAGCGCTACGCTCCGAAGCCAACCCGTTTCATTGCCGATGCCCGATTGACCGCCATGGACCACCGTGTCCTCGGCGCGGTCGCTGCACATGACCAGTTTGGCCGTAACGGAGTTGGTTGCTGGGCGTCGCATAAGACGCTGGCGAAGAAAATCAAAGCAAATGTCACAAGCGTTGCAAAATCCATCAGCCGGCTGGTTGATTTCGGATATCTTCAGGCAACCAAGCGCAAGAATGATGCCCGCTTCCGCATTTATCGCGTGGTGTACACTCCGGAAGATGAAGCGGTTTTCCGCTGCGATGAAACGTCAATTACCTTGGCGGCTGGTGCAGAGTCGGTGGCGGCTGCGGGTGAGATCGATGGTCAGCCGCGTCAGCTAAGTCACGAAAATCATTCGACTTCCCCCACCCCAATATATTTCCCTAAGGGAGACAAATATAAAGAAATAGATCCTCCGGAAGGCGATCTCGGGAAGGG
>JAUIEG010000106.1 GCA_030428745.1 Alphaproteobacteria bacterium | reverse complement strand
TGGCGTCCGATGAGTCGTCATACATTACCGGCAGCGTTATCACGGTCGATGGCGGACACCTGTTGAGCTCTCTGTAAGGCTCCCTGCCCTCACCGATCCCAAATTCATTCCAAGGTATTATCGACTCGATTCCACGGCCCCTCACTGAGGCTGTTCAGGAATCCACTTGATCAATTGTCTTTGTGAAAATGGCGCGAGTGACGAGACTTGAACTCGCGACCTCCGGCGTGACAGGCCGGCGCTCTAACCAACTGAGCTACACCCGCAAAGACTAGCCTCACGGCCGGTCCGAGCGCGCGGTTTAAGATAGGGGGCGGCGGGCGTCAAGCCGGAATCTGGCAAGATTTTAAGCGGAACAGGCATTCGCGCTGAAACAGTAGCAAAAACACCAAACCGTTAACGTAACCGCCTCGAAAATTTGCACAATTTCCCGGAATCCGGTGAGATCGAAATGGCCCGTCCTGGGATCTCGCTTGGCGGCGAATGGTGTTTTCCCCATAGACGCCTGCAGGGGCCGTCTGGCGCGCGTGACGGGGCATGGGAGGAAAGTGCGATGACCGGCGAAAAGGAATTTCTGGACGGGCCTCATGGCCGCCTCGCCTACCGTCGGCGGACTGGAGATAAGGATGGCCGGCCCGGCGTTGTCTGGCTCGGCGGCTACCGGTCCGACATGCTCGGAACCAAGGCGGAGCATCTCGACCAGTGGGCGCTGGCCCAGGGGCGCAACTTCCTGCGTTTCGATTATTCCGGTCACGGAGAATCCGAAGGGCGTTTCGAAGACGGCTCCATCGGCGACTGGGCGGCGGACACCCTCGCCATGATCGACGCCAAAACTGACGGACCGCAAATACTTGTCGGCTCCTCCATGGGCGGATGGATCGCCGCGCTCACAGCATTGAAACGGCCGGAAAAGACCGCCGCTATTGTATTTATCGCCCCGGCGCCGGATTTCACGGCGAAGCTCATGTGGCCGTCTTTCACAGCCGAGCAGCAAGAAACAATCATGCGCGAAGGCAAGTTGGAATTGCCCTCCGATTATGCGGACGAGCCCGACCTTTACACGCGCAAGCTCATTGAAGACGGCCGCAATCATCTCATCATGGATGGCCCGGTGGCGATCCGTTGTCCGGTGCGGATCCTTCAAGGGATGAAGGATGACGCGGTACCCTACGCCCACGCGCTCAACTTCGCCGCCCTTCTGGAGAGTGACGATGTGGAGATCCTCCTCACGCCCAAAGGCGACCACCGGCTTTCGACTCCGCCGGATCTGGAGCGACTGACCCGGGTTCTGGACCGGCTGTGAGCCTTAAATCTCACGCGCTCCGCCGCAAATGCCGCTCAACTCACCGCAGAATCCGCCGATAAGCCGCATGATTGCTTGCGACAACTGTCGCAAACGGCTAGACTGGCCACAAATGTCGCAGGGGGCTCATATGCGGCCCCCTGACTTCGCATAGAAATCAGGGCTGCCGCCAATGACCGATAGTAAGGGGACCGACCCCACCAAACCCGAACTCGCTATTTTGAAACTGCTCTGGCGATCGAAAGAAATGAACGCCCGGGAGATCCATCGCGAAATCGAAAGCGACTTCGGCTGGTCCTACTCTACGGTGCGGACCGTGCTTGAACGCATGGCGGACAAAAAGCTGATCTCCAAAACACCGGTCGACGGCGTCAACATCTATGAGCCGCAAGTGGGGAAAGTCGCCATGCTTTCACGCATGATCGCGGATTTTTCCAAACGCGTCCTTGAACTGGACACAACACCGGCGACGGCTTTTTTCGCAGACTCTAAGCTCCTTAGTGAAGACGAACTCGCGGAGCTTGAGGACGTCCTGAAAAAGACGGAGGCTGAGTGATGGCTGTTCTTATTGAACCGTTCTTCTACTGCCTGCTCGCCTCACTCATCTGGGCGCCCGCGGTTTTCCTCGTCGCGGCGAGCATCGCCGGCAGCGATAAAAATCCGCTGCAAACGAACATGCTTTCCGGAAAAATCTGGCCGGCGGCGCTGATCATTGCAGCCTTGCCGGTCCTGCTGGCGCCAATTGCCGCCGCCTTCGGTCTTTCTTTACGGGCGCCAGCGCCCCTGCCGCCAATGATCGAAGCTGCGGCGCCAACTGTGGTTGCGGCTGAAACGCCCGTCATCGCCGCTTACGAAGGGCCGAGCACCGTTTCCCTTGCTGATGTCCTGCGTATGACCGCGGTTCTTTATTTCTACGGCTTCATCATGCTTTTTGCGTTGGCCGCCGTGCGTCATATCTGGTTCGCTTATCGCCTCAATTTCGCAATCAAACTGGATGAGCCGCGCCTCGAAGCTGAGCTGGAAGCCTGGCGGACACGTATCGGCGTGAAGCAAAGCCCCCATTACGTCTTCTCTCATATCGTGTCGAGCGTCTGCGTCTACGGATTTTTCCGTCCTGTTATTGTCATGCCTATGCACCTGCTCGACCGGGTCTCTATTGAGGATGCGGCGCTCATGGGCGCTCATGAAATGGCGCATATCAAGCGCGGCGACGTTGCGCTCTTTGCGCTTTGCTCAATCGCCAAGGCTGTCTTCTGGTTCAACCCGTTCATGCATCAGATCTGTGCGCGCGCAAATCTGACTGCTGAACAGGGCGCAGATGCCCTCGTGCTGGCCCGTGGCGTCAACCGCAAACAGTACGCTCATTGCTTTGTACAGGGGCTGCGCCTCGCCGCTGATGCGCGCTATGGCTTTGCAGGTGAACTCATTCCCTCCTTCACGCCGTTTGACAAGCGTTCGCGCCGGCAGCGTCTCGACGCTATTCTTTCAGGCGCGCCGGAAGGCGGCGCCCTTTCTCTCACAACAAAGATCGGTCTTGGCGTCGGCGCCGCTATTGCGGCATGCCTCGCTTGCGCGCAGGCAGCGCTCGCTGTCGCGCCGCCCGCCATTGAGGACGCCCTTACGGTCCGGCCAGTCGATGGCGATGTGACGCTCGCTTATGGAGAAAAAAGCAAGTTCCTCAGCGGCGACCGCCCGGCCCATGAAGGCATCGACCTTCGAGCCGCAAAGGGAGAACCCGTTCGCGCCTCCGGCGCCGGGAAAGTCATCGCCGCAACGGACAATTATCAGGGACATAAATCCTGGGGCAATGTCGTCGTTATCGATCATGGACACGGCCTCGTCACTCGATACGCTCATCTCGACAGCTATGCTGTCGAAAGGGGCGACCGCGTAAACGCGGGAGAGATCATTGGCGCGGTAGGATCAACCGGCGTCGCCACAGGGCCGCATCTTCATTTCGAAGTGATCTCTGAAGGAGAAACCATTGATCCGGCGCCGATCGCCGCGCCGTCACCCGTTCGCGCGCCCGCTCAAAAAGCGCGTGCGACCATGACCCGTAAAGTCAAAGTCGCCCCGGCCCCAACGACCCTCGCCCCGCTTGCGCCAGTTGAGCCGGCAGCGAGAGCATCAGCTTCATCTTCCGCATCAGCCTCTTCAACGCAGAGCCGCGATAATAACAGTGAACACAAACTGGAAAAAAAGCTGCAAAAACTCGAAGCCCGGTTGCATCAGCAGTTTGATAATTTCGACGCCTTTGACGGCCTCGAAGGCGTGACCGTCAATTTTGGCGATCTTGAGCTTGAAGGCTTCGATGGCGCAGAGGATTGGGCTGAGCTTTTTGAGAACAGCCGGGTCGAACTTGAAGGCCTTGCGAAATTCGCAATGGCGACGCCAGACATAAAAGAACTCGCCGGTAAAGAGCATTTTACAGAGGAAGAGCTTGAAGCTTTTCGCGAAGCGCAGGCGGACGCCATGGAAGCAGCAGCCGACGCTATGGAGCAAGCGAAAGAGCGCCTCGCCGATCAGCGCGAGGCGCGCAAGGAAGCTTTGCGTGAGATGCGCGAAGCAGCCCGCGAACGCGCACAGGAACAAAAAGAACGTGAGCGTGAATTAAAGCGCGAGCGCAAACGCCATGAAGCCGAGATAAAAAGAATGCGCCGCGAAGCCGAGCAAGACATTGCAGAAGCTGAGCAGGACTGGGCGTCCGAATATGGCGACATGATCAGCGAACGCGAGTTGCTGGAACAGCGTGAACAGGCATTGCGCAACGCAAAACAAAATCTTGAACTTCAACTGGCCGAAGTCGAACGCCGCCGGAAAGAGTTAAGCAAATCTGAATAGGATGAGCGAAACGGCGCTTCTCTTTTCCGGAGCGCTGTAAAACTCATCAGTTCGCCGCAACAGGACAGCGCCTTATCGAATAGCTAATGCGCGGCGGTTTGAAAAAAGCGACGCTCTAAACACACGCGCGAATGCAGCCCAGGCTTCAAGTGGGAAATGCGCGGAGCGGCGGAGTTTATCCGCTGCTTGAGAGAGAACGAATTTTTCAGGAGCGACCGACATGGGGCTAACGCGGATTTGCCTTAAAAACCCGGCAGCAGCGGCGGTCGTGCTTGCACTGATCACGCTTTTGGGCGCGCTTTCGATTTCACAGCTCCCCGTGCAATTGTTCCCGGCTATTGAGCGCCCTCAAATCAGCATTTGGACCGGCTGGCGCGCCGCTTCCCCGCGCGAAGTGGAAAGCGAAATCACCGAACCCATCGAACGCGAACTCCGCGGATTGCCGGGCATCACGGTCATGCAGTCCTGGTCCAATCAGGGCGGCGCCTGGATTGGTCTTGAATTCGCTCTTGGCACGGACATGGACAAGGCGTTTTCGGAAGTGAACGCGCGCATGCAACAGGTTCGTGGCCTGCCCAGCGACGCCGACCGTCCGCGCATCAATATTGGCGGCGGCGGCGACAGCGGCGAAACCCTGATCTTCCTATTCCTGCAGCGCTTGCCGACAAACCAAAATTCCAGCATCAAACTAAGCGAGTTTGCACAACAACGGATCGTGCCGGAACTTGAATCCATTGCCGGCGTCGCCACCGTCGATGTAAATTCTGACGACGGCGAACAGATACTCAATATCGAATTTGACCCCTTTCTCGCTGCACAGCTCGGCATCACGCTCGATGATATCGCACAGAATGTGAACCGGTCGTCGGACGTCACCGGCGGCTCAGTTGAGGTCGGACGGCGCAATTATACGATGCGCTTTGAAGGACGCTTCACCGCCGAACAGTTGAGTGAAACTATCCTCGCATGGAGAGACGGCGCGCCTGTTCGTCTTGGCGATATCGCCGACGTAAGGGTCGGCGCCGACCGCCGCAGTGTCGGCGTCGTTTACCAGAACGGCAACCCAGCTATCGGGATGCGCGTGTTGCGTCAGCCTGGCGCCAATACGCTTGAGGCGATTGATGAATTGACCGAGGTGCTTGACGAGTTGAATGCCGGACCTTTGGCGGAAATGGGCTATGCGATTCACAAGAGCTTCGATCCATCCGTCTTCATCAAGCGCGCCATCTCCCTACTCACCAGCAACCTGTTGATAGGTATTATTCTGGCCGTTGCCGCACTCTGGCTATTTCTCCGCCGAACGATGGCGACCCTCATCATCGCCGCAGCAATCCCGATCTGCCTCATGGCGACGATCATCATGCTCAATATGTTCGGCAGGTCGATCAACGTCATCTCCCTTGCCGGTCTCGCATTTGCGACCGGTATGGTGCTCGACGCCGCGATTGTCGTCCTTGAAAACTTTGTACGAATGCGCGAAGAGGGCCGTTCGCCCTTTGAGGCCGCGGAAGCCGCTGTGGGTCAAGTTTTTGGCGCCCTTTTCGCCTCAACGGTCACCACAGTCGCCATCTTCATTCCAATTATGTTCTTTGAAGATGTAGAAGGACAACTATTTGCAGACCTTGCGCTGACAATCGCCATTGCGGTCTCATTTAGCCTGATTGTTGCCGTCACCCTACTCCCCACCGGCGCACGGTATTTTATCAAAACGAGCTCAAACCAGAAACAGCATGGCGCACGAATGGCCGCCCGGCTCGCTGATTTCATCATCAGCCTGACATCAACGCGCAACAAACGCCTGGGCATTATCGGCGCCATGACAGTCCTTCCCGTTGCTGTCGCCTTCCTTCTCTGGCCGCAGCTTAACTACCTCCCACCTGTGAAACGCGATGCGGTCGACGCCTTCATCAGTTTTCCGTCCGGCGCCAGCGCGGACATGATCAAGACAGAATGGGCTGAAGTCGTCGTAGATCGCCTGCAACCCTATATGGATGGCGAAAAAGAGCCGGCGCTCAGAAACTACTACCTTTATTCCGGCAACTGGGGCGGCAATATCGGGGTGCGAATTCAAGACCAGTCGCGCATCGACGAAATGGTCAAAATCGTCAATGAGGAAATCCTTGCAGGGTTCCCCGACACACGAGCCTTCGCCCGTCAAGGCGACCTCTTCGGCAATTTTGGCGGCGGCGGCGCAATCAATCTCGAATTACAAGCTGCGGATTTCGACGCTCTTGGCGCTGCAATTCCGACCGCCACTGAAATCATCCAGGATGCACTGCCCGGCGCCCAAGTCTGGCCGAACCCCGACCCGCAAATCGTCACGCCTGAACTGCGTCTCCTTCCCAATGACCGGCGTATCGCCGAAGTGGGCATGACGCGCGACTCCGTCGCCCGCGCCGTGCGCGCGCTTGGCGACGGCCAATGGCTCGGCGAATTCTTCCATGAAGATGGCCGGATCGACGTCATCCTTCAAGCAAAGCAATGGACCGAGCCGGAATATCTCGAAAGCGCGCCAATTGCGACGCCAACAGGGCTCGTGGTGCCGCTGGGAGAGCTTGTTACGATCAGCCGCAATGTAGGACCGCAACAAATCCGCCGCGTCGATGCACGCCGCACAATTTCTCTCGGCATCACACCGCCGGAAGGCATGGCGCTCGGGCCGGCTGTCGAAGCCCTGAAAGCAAATGCTCAAACACGCCTTTACGAGGCCCTGCCGCAGGGCGCATCGCTCAAATGGGGCGGCGACGCTGATGCGCTCGCCCGAGCTGTTTCAAACCTCGGCACCAACTTCCTGCTCGCCGTTGTTATTCTTTTCCTAATCATGGCTGCGCTGTTTAAGTCGGTAAAAGACTCTGCGCTAGTCATCATCACCTTACCCATGGCGGCTGTCGGCGGCGTCCTCGCCGTGCGTCTTCTCGATCTTGTCAAATCGACGCCGCTCGATCTTCTTGGTATGATCGGGTTTATCATCCTGCTCGGCTTGGTTGTGAATAATGCGATCCTTTTGGTGGCGCAGACTCGCGCCTCTGAAGCCGAAGGCAAGTCCCGTTCCGAAGCCGTCCGTGAAGCGCTCTCTTTGCGCATCCGTCCGATCTTCATGTCAACGTCAACATCCCTGATGGGCATGTTGCCGCTCGTCCTGGCGCCCGGCGCCGGCAGCCTCATCTATCGCGGCCTCGCCACTGTCATTGTCGGCGGTATGACCGTGTCAGCCCTGTTCACTCTTTTCCTCCTGCCGGCGCTCCTTCAGCTCGGCGTAAAACAAGAAAAAACATCGCAGGCCCATGGCATCGCCATGCAACCCGCGGAATAAAAGGAGCCGTCGTCTCATGAACCGCAAATTTCTCTTCGCCGGCGGCGCTGGCGCCGTCCTGATCGCCGCAGCTGTCTCCGCTTATCTTTATGGCGGTTTTGTCAGCGCACAGCCCGCCGAAGGCGCCGAGGGCGCACAAGCCCAGCAGGGCCCGCCGCCTGCGCCGGTCACCGTCGCCAAAGCCGAACAGAAAAGCCTGGCGCCGCGCGCCGAAACGCCGGGCGCCGTTGTCTCTTTGCGCGACAGCCGTGTCGCTGCGGCGACTTCCGGCAAGGTTGAATGGGTTGCCGAAGTCGGCGCTGAAGTCGAAGAAGGCGACGTTATTGCCCGCCTTGAACAGGCGGACGCCAAATTCACACGCGACGATACAGCGGCGCAGGTACGCCGCCTGCGCGCCCGCGCCGACTATCTCGAGAGTTTTTATCAACGGTTCGTCGGCTTGGAAGAAGCTGGCGAATCCGAAGCATCCATGGATGAGATGCGTTCAAACCGCGACGAGGCTATCCAGGCGCTGCGCCAAGCAGAAGTCGCCTTGCAGCGCGCCAATATCAATCTTGAGCGCACAGAAGTGAAAGCCCCCTTCGCTGG
>JAUIEG010000827.1 GCA_030428745.1 Alphaproteobacteria bacterium | reverse complement strand
AAAGCGGCAATACAGTCTGGAGTAGCTAGCACGCATGCTAAAGTTAGGAAGAAAGATGAGCGCCACCCGCCTCCCCCTCAAAACGCACTCCTTTCGCCGCCTAAAGGAGCTAGGCGTACCTGTGAACACTGTCATTGATGTCGGCGTCCTGACCGCCACCGGCCCCTTGATGCAGGAATTTAAAGATCGCCGTCACGTCCTGATCGAGCCGGTCGAGGAATTCGCGCCGCGCATCAGACAAAATTATGAAAAGCTCAATATCGATTACGACCTGATTATCGCGGCGATGTCGGATCGCGACGGCGAAGTAACGATGGAGACCAAGTCTGTTCGCGATGGCTCGGCGATCACCCACGCACGCATTATTGACGGAGACGGCGATGGCCCCGAATTCCGAAAAGTGCCGACAATAACGTTGGAAACACTGGTTAAAGAGCGCGGCTACAAAGGTCCCTTTCTTCTAAAGATTGACGTTGACGGCGCCGAACTCGACATCCTCAAAGGCGCAATACCGGTCCTGAAGGATTGCAGTGTAATTTGCGTCGAAACCGGCATTAAAAACTTCGTTCAGCGCGCCGATTTTATTGTTCGCAACGGGTTTCAACCGTTCGATATCGTGGATCTTTGCTATTATGATCGGCGTTTTGTTCAGGCAGACATGATTTTTGTGAACAACCAGATCATCAAAGACATGGATCTGGAAATCTATCGTGACGGTTTCGATATTCAAAAATGGGAGCCGTATAATCCCTGACCGGCTACTCCCAACGGCTCTCGGATCGCTTCATCAACCATCGACATACGGGCGGGCGAGGCCTCAAAGAATAATGCGGGCCTCACGCAAGCATTATCCGCATATCCGCTAAGGAAAATGGTTAAGTTCTATTCGCCGGCGACGGCGGCTTGCTGCAACGGCGCAACATCGCCCGCAGATTCTTCAGCCTGGAAGGCGCCGGCCTGTTCATACGCCTCCATAACATCCCAACGATTATACTGGCGAAATTTCACCAATCCCTCATAGGGCACGTCGGACAGAACTTTTCTGAGCCGCGTGAACGCAACGATATTCCAGCCGACTTTCTTGACGATTCTAAATTTCGGCGGCCGGTGCTCACGATGCTCAATAGGCGCTTCTGCAACTCTACGCCCCGCCCGCACACCACGAAGGACAATCTCGGAGTCGAACTGTCCGCGGTCACACACGCACTGGTCGATGATCGGCCGCATGGTCGTCATGTTGATCAATTTTGGCCCATGCGTATCGGTGCCCATATAGCTGAAAAAGAGCTGTATGAGCGCATTCAGCCCCCAACTGAGCAACCGGCGCATGAAGGGCGGCTTTTGAATCGTTGGATCCGACCGACGGGAGCCAATGAAATAATCATGCTCATGCCGGTTTTTCCACGCCCATGCGAGAAACGGAATATCCCACTGTTCAATGTCGCAAATGTGGACGAAAGGCGCTGTGGATGCGTTCAGGCCGGCCCGGATGGCGCGGCCGTAATTGGGCTCGCCTTCAAAAACATAAAGGCCGTCGCCGAGTTCGTTCA
>JAUIEG010000105.1 GCA_030428745.1 Alphaproteobacteria bacterium | reverse complement strand
CCGTAAATGTCCGCGAGAAACGCATTGAGCGCCGTCACACGCTGACGGCAGCCGCTGTCGATCTTTTTCCAGTCACCTTGCGAAATGCGCCTTGGGATAGGATCGAAAGGCAAAATGCGATCAATGGCGCCCGCATCGGAATAGACGGTGAAGGTGATGCCGAGATTATGTAATTCTCTCTCGGCTGCGCTGTTGCGCTGGTTCAGCGTGCGAACGTTGTATTTCGCAAGCCGTTTCGCAAGCGGATTCGCAGCGCCCGTCTGGGGTTTGGTATCGGTCGGTCCAAAAAGTTCGCAGTAATTGTCGCCGGCGTCATAACCGACGAAGGGATTTGCTTTCGGCATAGGCTCTCTAGTTACTTGATTGACATAGATAACGCAAACGAGCGCGATTGGTTCGCTTCCTGTCCATTCTCAGATGAAAAAAGGGCCATGGCGGGGAGAACGCCATGGCCCGTACTTAATCAGAGCGATCAAGACCGCACTGCCGTCGTGTAGATTAGAATGACGCGCTGAAGCCAAGACCCCACCAAACGGCGCTCGATTTCGTCGTACCTGCGATAGAGTCGTCAATCACAGAACCGCCCGGCAAGTCTGAACCGCCATAGCGGACGCCGGCGTAGAACGAGCCGTTGTCGGAAATGGCGTAGCTGACGTTAGCAGAGGCGGTGCCGTACACATAGTCAGTGCCGCCCGTGTCATCGATGACATAGCCGATATAGCCGCCGAGATCGAAGCTGGTTTTTTCAGCCAGCGGCACAGAGTAGGACGCGTTGGCCTGGAAGGTCGTCGTGTCGAACATGAAGTCATGATAGACATAGACCGAAGGCGAGAGCGGAATATCGAAGGCGACACCGAGATAAGGCTCGATCGTGTTGGCGCCGAGGCCGTCGCCGTCTTCTTCATAAATGTCAAAGAAGCCGCTCATGAGGTCGGGGAACGTATAATAGGTGACCCCGATGTCGAACGAAACTACTTCGCTGATTGGCGCGCTGTAGCCGATCACGAGATCAAGTTCTTCGCCCCCCGGCGTGACCACAAGATCATCATCGCCAATCGGCAGGTTCAGCCAGGCTGTTCCATAAAAGCCGCCATAACCGAGCGAAATTGACGGTTGAAAGCTGGTTTCCGCGAACTGGACGCCGCGGAACAGATAGCGGGACTCAAAGCCCACAGTTGTTGAGACTGAAAGTTCTTCCGCGGCAGCCGGTGCAATCACCGTTGCGGATAAAGCAAGCGCGCAAGCCAATTTACGCAGCATAAGACCCCTCCTTTGTTGCTTTTCACTTACGATGTGTACGGAGCAGCACGCATCGCTCGGTTACTGAGCTTGTCGGCTTCTTTTGCGATGCACAATAATAAATTTGTAAAAATGGGCATCTACGGCGAAAAAAGCATGAAAACGTCCGCCAGAAGGAGTTAATAGCCATCAAAATGGCAGAAAATGCTATATTGGTGGAAAATTTTTCGCTAGTGCAGCAGATTAGCGTTGCGCAGCAGCAAAGTGATTGTTAGCGTTGCTGCAGAATCGGCGTCGTGGCGATTTGTATCCTGACCAACTTCGCGAGCGCCGGTGAAAAAACAAAAAGGGGCTAACAGATGAAGTACATTATCGCTGTAGTGAAGCCGCATCGACTAGACGAGATCAGAACCGCTCTGACATCGATTGGCGTTGAAGGCATGACGGTGTCCGAGGTGAAAGGCTTCGGCCGCCAGAAGGGGCACAGCGAAGTCTACCGCGGCGCTGAATATCAGGTCGACTTCGTACCCAAGGTCAAACTTGAAATCGCGGTTGAGGCGAGCCAGGCGGCGAAAGTCGTTGAAACCATCCGGGACGCGGCGAAAACCGATCGCATCGGCGATGGCAAGATTTTTGTTCTCAATCTGGAAGACGCAGTGCGCGTGCGCACCGGCGAAAGCGGCGCGGCGGCGCTATAATCACGAGCGGGAAAAATATCATGAAAAAGAAAAACACCATAGCCGTCGCGACGGCGGCGCTCATTGCTTTTGGCGCATCTCAAGGATTTGCGCAGGAGGCGGTCGAAGCGGCCGCGCCGGCGCCGGCTTCCGACACTTCAGTCTTTGTCTTCAACACGCTCTTATTCCTCGTCATGGGGATGGTCGTCATGTTCATGGCGGCGGGTTTTTGTATGCTGGAGGCGGGGCTCGTCCGTTCAAAGAACGCAGCCACAATCTGCCTTAAAAACATAGGCCTATATTCCGTAGCCGGACTAATGGTCTATCTTATCGGCTATAATCTCATCTACGGCATTGCCGAAGGCGGTTTTATTGCGCCTTTCGACATCTTCTGGGGCGCGGATGATTCCGATCCGATGGGGGTCGGCTACGGGTCGCATTCCGACTGGTATTTCCAAATGGTCTTTGTCGCCACAGCAGCGTCGATTGTCTCCGGCACGCTGGCGGAACGGATCAAGCTATTTCCGTTTTTAATTTTCACAGCGCTCCTGACCGGGTTCATTTATCCGATCCAGGCGTCGTGGGAGTGGGGCGCCGGCTGGCTCGACGCCAAAGGCTTTTCCGATTTTGCCGGGTCGACCTTGGTGCATTCCACTGGCGGTTGGGCGGCGCTTGCCGGCGCCATCGTGCTCGGCCCACGTATCGGGAAATATGTTGGCGGCAAGGTGACGCCTATCCCTGGCTCTAATCTGCCGCTGGCGACGCTCGGCACGTTCATTCTCTGGCTCGGCTGGTTCGGCTTTAACGGCGGCTCTCAGCTTGCGCTCGGCACGATCGAAGACGCGGTCGCTGTCGGCCGGATTTTTGTGAACACCAATATGGCGGCTTGCGCCGGCGTTGTGACGGCGATCATTCTGACGCAGGTGGTCTACAAGAAGGTCGACCTCACGATCGTCCTGAACGGCGCGATCGGCGGGCTTGTGTCGATTACGGCGGAGCCTTTGACGCCGACAATCGGCCTTGCGATCTTCATCGGCGCCATAGGCGGCGTCATTGTCACCTTTGCAGTGCCGGTGCTCGACAAGTTCAAGATCGACGACGTTGTCGGCGCGATCCCGGCGCACCTTCTGTGCGGAATCTGGGGCACGATCATCGTTCCTGCGTCTAATGGCGATGCGACCTACGGCGTGCAGGCGCTTGGCATTATCGCCATTGGTGTATTCGTGTTCGTCGTTAGCCTAATCTGCTGGTTAGCGCTGAAATACACCCTTGGCATTCGCGCCAGCGATGAAGATGAGCGTTTGGGTCTGGACAAAGCCGAACTGGGGCTTGAAGCTTACCCGGAATTCTCTAAAGGGTGATTTCGACAGGGAGGCTCTCATTTCTGAGCGCATGTTGAAATTTGTTTCTCGCGATCGCGAGACTCCAAAGAAACGAAATCCCGGCGAGCGTCGCCGGGATTTTGGTGAGATATACGCAAAATTCGCCGACGAAAAAGCGAAGGCGCAGGCGGCCCGGTGTTCCCAATGCGGCGTGCCGTTTTGTCAGGATCACTGTCCGCTCGGCAATGATATTCCCGACTGGCTTAAGCTTGTCGCTGAAGACCGCCTCGAAGAAGCTTATGCGGTCTCTTCGGCCACCAATAACATGCCGGAAATCTGCGGGCGCATTTGTCCGCAGGACCGTTTATGCGAAGGCTCCTGCGTTATCGAACAGTCTGGTCACGGCACAGTGACCATCGGCTCGGTCGAGCAGTACATTACAGAAACCGCCTGGGAAAAGGGGTGGGTGAAGCCTGTCCGACCTGCGCGCGAACGCGCACAGTCGGTTGGCGTCATTGGCGCTGGTCCCGCTGGGCTCGCGGCAGCTGAAGAGCTTCGCCGTGACGGTTTTCAGGTGAAGATTTATGACCGTTATGACCGCACAGGTGGGCTCCTAGTCTACGGCATTCCGAATTTCAAACTGGACAAGTCCGTAGTGGCGCGTCGCACGGAGCATCTTGAAAAGAGCGGGGTCCAGTTTGTCCGCAATTTCGATGTGGGCCGCGACGCTAGCCTTGGCGAGCTGCGCGCCGAACATGATGCGGTGTTGGTGGCCACCGGCGTTTACAAGGCGCGCGATCTGGCTTGCCCTGGCGCCGGCAACGCCGGCGTTGTCGCGGCGCTCGATTATCTGACGGCGTCGAACCGCACCGGCCTTGGCGATGCGGTGGACGCTTATGATAGCGGCGAACTCAACGCGAAAGACAAGAGCGTTGTGGTTATTGGCGGCGGCGACACGGCCATGGATTGCGTCCGTACGGCTGTGCGGCAGGGCGCGAAATCCGTCACCTGTCTTTACCGTCGCGACCGTAAGAATATGCCGGGCTCGGCGCGCGAAACCGCAAACGCTGAGGAAGAGGGCGTCATTTTCGAATGGCTTGCCGCGCCGAAAGCAGTGAAGGGCGACGCCGCCAAAGCGGCTGGCATTCGCGTGGCGCGGATGGAACTGGGCGCGCCGGACGCCTCGGGGCGCCGCGCCCCGGTAGAGGTCGAGGGCGGCGAGTTCGATCTGGACGCTGATCTTGTTATCAAGGCGCTTGGCTTTGAGCCGGAAGATCATCCGGAAATGTTTGGCGCCCCCGAATTGAAAGTAACGGCGCGCGGTACGCTGCGCGTTAATCCGGAAACGCTGGAAACCAGCATTCCGGGCGTCTACGCCGCGGGCGATATTGTGCGCGGCGCTTCGCTCGTAGTATGGGCGATTGTGGACGGGCGAAAAGCCGCGGCGGCGATTGCTGGGCGGCTCAGGGCGACGGCGGAAACGCCAATCGCCGCTGAATAGACCCCGCCTGCCGACCCTGACAACCAAAACTGAATAGAAGACAACCGATGACTGATTGCGTATCGACCTATCTGGCCCGCCGCGACCGCCTCACCGAAGCGAACGCTTATGATCCGTCGTCCGAGCGTGACGCCTGCGGTGTCGGCCTTGTCGCCGCGCTCGACGCTCAGCCGCGCCGCGAGATCGTTGAAATGGCGATTGCGGCCCTGAAAGCAGTATGGCACCGGGGTGCGGTCGACGCGGACGGCAAAACCGGCGACGGGGCCGGCATTCGCATCAACGTTCCTCAAGAACTGTTCCGGTCTTTCGTGGAACGCACGGGCCATGCGGATGCAGGCCGCGACATCTGCGTCGGTATGTTGTTCCTGCCGCGCACCAATCTCGGCGCGCAGGACGCTGCGCGAGCGATTGTGGAATCCGAAATCCTTCATCGCGGCTTTTACATCTATGGCTGGCGCCAGGTGCCGGTGCAGGCGAGGGTTCTTGGTGCGAAAGCCAACGCCACCCGGCCAGACATCGAACAGATCCTCTTCTGCGATCCGAAAGGACGCAGTCAGGAAGAGCTTGACCGCATACTTTATGTGGTGCGCCGTCGCATCGAAAAGCGCGCGCGTCTTGAAGGGCTGCATGAGCTTTATGTCTGTTCGCTGTCGTCGCAGGACATTGTCTATAAGGGCATGTTCCTCGCCCATGAGATCGATAATTTTTATCCGGACCTGAAGGATGAGCGCTTCGTTTCGCGCGTGGCGATTTTTCATCAGCGCTATTCAACAAACACTTTTCCGGAATGGCGTTTGGCCCAGCCTTTCCGCATGCTTGCGCATAATGGCGAGATCAATACGCTGAAGGGCAACGTCAACTGGATGAAGAGCCATGAAATTCCCATGGCTGCGGAAGTCTTTGGCAATGACGGCGACGACATCAAGCCGGTGATCCAGCCGGGGTCGTCGGATTCCGGCACGCTCGATCAGGTGTTTGAATTGCTGGTGCGGGCCGGGCGTACGGCGCCCATGGCGAAAACCCTGCTGATCCCCGAAGCGTGGTCGAAGCGTTTGTCGGTGATGCCGCCGAAATGGCGCGCCCTTTATGAATATTGCAACGCCGTGATGGAGCCTTGGGACGGGCCCGCCGCGATCGCTGCGTATGACGGGCAGTGGGCGGTTGCAGGTCTCGACCGCAACGGTCTTCGCCCGTTGCGCTACGCGATCACGCATGACGGCATTCTTGCGGTGGGGTCTGAGACCGGCATGTGCCCGCTTGAGGGACGTGAAGTGAAAAAGCGCGGCGCGATTGAGCCGGGCCGCATGATCGCCGTCGATATGGAGAATGCGAAATTTTATAATTCCGACGAAATTCTCGACCGCCTTGCCGATAAACATCCTTATACAGAGTGGCTTGGCAATATTGTCGAGCTCGAGCCTAAAATCGGCCCGGGATCGGAGGAGGGCGTTTACGAGGGCGAGGAGCTTTTGCGCCGTCAGGGCGCCGCGGGTTACAATCTTGAGGCGCTGGAGCTGATCCTGCGTCCCATGGTCGAAGACGGTAAAGAGCCGCTTGGCTCTATGGGCGATGACACGCCGATTGCGGTTCTGTCCGAAAATTACCGCCCGCTCTCTCATTTCTTCCGGCAGAATTTCAGCCAGGTGACGAACCCGCCTATCGATCCGTTGCGCGAAGACGGCGTGATGAGCCTTAAGACCCGGTTCAAAAACCTCGGCAATATTCTGGTGACGGATAAGACCCAGACAGATGTCTTCGTGCTGGAAAGTCCGATTCTGACCAACGGCATGTATGCACGGCTGTGGGAGTATCTTGACTCGAAGATCGTCGAGATCGACTGCACCTATCCTGTCGGCAATGTCCGCAATAATGGCGAGGCGTTGCAAAGCGCGCTCAACCGTATTCGGTCAGATGCAGAGGCCGCTGTCCGCGACGGCGCTGGCAGCATTGTTCTGACCGACGAACATCAAGGGCCGGGACGCCTTGCAATCCCGATGATCCTCGCCGCCGGCGGCGTGCATGCGCATCTCACCAAGGCTGGCGTTCGCACATATTGCTCGATCATCGTGCGCTCCGCTGAATGCGTGGACGCCCATTACACGGCGGTGCTTGTGGGTGTCGGCGCTACGGCGGTGAATCCGTACCTTGCATGCGACTCCATTGCGCAAGCGCATGCGCAGGGGCGCTTCCCCGGTGTCGCGCTTGGCCGTTGCGCTTATAATTACAAGAAGGCGCTTGAGGCGGGGCTTCTCAAAATCATCTCCAAGATGGGCATCTCGGTGATCTCCGCCTATCGCGGCGGTTGCAACTTCGAGGCGCTGGGATTGTCGCGCACATTGGTGCAGGAATTCTTCCCTGGTATGACCAGCCGTATTTCCGGCATCGGTTTGTCCGGTCTTGAAGTGAAGTCGGCGGAGCTGCACGCCCAGGCTTGGGGCAGTGAAGCGCCGCGCCTGCCGGTTGGCGGTTTCTATCGCCACCGCCGCCGCGGCGAACATCACGTTGTCGAAGCTGAACTTGTGCATGATCTGCAGCAGGCCGTGCGCAATGATGATGCAGCGGCTTATGCCCGCTATTCCGAAGCGCTGGCCGACCAGCCGGCGTCGCAAATCCGCGATCTCCTGCGGGCGCGTCCGGCGGGCGATCCGATCGGCGTCGACAAGGTGGAAACAGCGAACGACATCCGCCGCCGCTTCGTGACGCCGGGCATGTCCCTGGGCGCCTTGTCGCCCGAGGCGCACGGCGCCCTTAACATCGCCATGAACCGCATCGGCGCGAAGTCGGTTTCGGGCGAGGGCGGCGAGGTGCCGGAACGCTACAAACCTTTGCCGAATGGCGACAACGCCAACTCCGCCATCAAACAGGTCGCTTCAGGCCGTTTCGGGGTCACCGCCGAATATCTCAATCAGGCGAGAGAGTTGGAGATCAAAGTTGCGCAAGGAGCGAAGCCCGGCGAGGGCGGTCAGCTCCCCGGTTTCAAGGTGACGGAGTTCATTGCCCGGATGCGCCATTCAACGCCCGGCGTGACGCTGATCTCACCGCCGCCGCATCACGATATCTATTCCATCGAGGATCTGGCGCAGCTCATTTACGATCTGAAGCAGATCAATCCCGATGCACGGGTCTGCGTGAAACTTGTCTCCGCGTCAGGCATTGGCGCCATCGCCGCAGGTGTCGCCAAGGCAAAAGCCGATGTCATCCTGATTTCCGGCAATGTGGGCGGCACTGGCGCCTCGCCGCAAACCTCGATCAAATTCGCCGGCGCTCCCTGGGAGCTCGGGCTTGCTGAGGCCCATCAGGTGTTGACGCTCAACAATCTGCGCGAAGGCGTGACGCT
>JAUIEG010000826.1 GCA_030428745.1 Alphaproteobacteria bacterium | reverse complement strand
TGCTGTAAAACCCTTTCGCGATGCGCGAATTGCAGGGGGTCGTCAGGGGGCGCATGGCGCTGATCCGGAAATATTTTTGGCTCGGCGCCGGAACCTCCCTGGGGCTCGGCGCGATTTTCGCCTTTCTCGGTGTTTACGACACCGACAATCTGCCGTTTCACATGCGCTATGTGTTCTGGACATCGACCATGGTGACCGGCACGGCCGCCGCCGCCCTCGCCGGTCCATGGGTCTTTGACCGGTTACTTCCCGACCGCAATCTGGCGCTTCAACTGGCGCTTGTCGCTGCGTTCATTTCCCTGCCCATCTGGGTGGTCATCCTGGGCTTCACCGCCGGTCTCACCGGCCGGTGGCCGTTCAACGATGTGCCGATGCAGTTTCTGCGGATTTTCGCAGTCTCTTTCATCGTGGTCGGCGGCGGATATGCCGGCGCGCGAATGTTCGGGCTGATCGGCGGAACAGCTCCGGGTCCGAGCCCGGCTGGCGCCTCCCCCGTCCCCAAATTTCTCGAACGCCTGCCCGCGAAATATCGCGGCGCCGAACTTTTCGCGGTCTCTTCCGAAGATCACTATCTGCGCATCCATACGGACCGCGGGGAAGAATTGATCCTGATGCGCCTTTCCGACGCTATGCGCGAGCTTGAAGGCGCTGACGGCTTGCAAACCCATCGTTCCTGGTGGGTCGCCCGCCATGGTGTCGATGATGTCAGCCGGGATAATGGCAAGCAGACGCTGATCTTGAAATCCGGCGCTACAGCGCCCGTCTCCCGCTCTTTCGCCAAGACGGTGAGGGACGCGGGATTTCTGATGTAATCAGGTCCTTTAAGCCACAGCGGGCGATCCCATAATTCCCTGCGGCTCGCCGTCATCATGCCAGTCTGTGCGGCGCGCGAGGCCGGGATTGAGATAAAGCGACGGCACTTTCCAGAAAACGAGGCTTTTGTGCACGAGCGCATCGGCGGCGCGTTCGTTCCACCTCGGTTCCCCACCGTGATTTTTGGCGAGCCAATCGCGATAAGGGGTCCAGTGGCTCGGTTCATCCACACGGATAACCTCAAATATCTTTTTGAGGCGGTCATCCGATGTCACCAGCTTGTCTTCGAGCAGAATATCGAGCTGGTTCATGCCGCGAATTTCGGTGATCATGATGATGCGGCAAAGACGGAAGAAGAGATTGTCATCGGCCGTGACGGCGTCAGTGTCGAGTTCGTCGATGCTGCAACCGAACGTCAAAAAGATCAGCCGGTCGATATGACCGCAGGACCGGTCGACGGCGAACGGCATCCGTCCGAGACTTTCAAAATACTTCTTGAACATCAGGTAATGCTTGCGCTCGTCGCGCCGGTGTTTTTCCACCGCGTCAATAAACCAGCGCTCGCTCGAATGCCGTGCGCGCACGGCGAGCAACACGCGGTCAATGCTCGAATATCCCCGATGCTCATTGTAAATGTAAATCGAGGCGAGGATGTCGAGAAAACGGCGTTGGGCGCGCTCAAGCATGACGCACAATGCGGTCCGAACCGTCGCCCCGTCAACAATGGCGCACAGGCAATGCCCTGATTGT
>JAUIEG010000825.1 GCA_030428745.1 Alphaproteobacteria bacterium | reverse complement strand
GGAGTTTGGCGTTCAGCGCTTCGAGCTCCGCCATATCGAAACGCGCAGGCGCGCGGCCAACGCGGTCGAAATCGAAACTTTCGGCGAGCGCCATCAAGTCCGGTTGCGGCAGCACCGGATCAGCGGTGCCAAGCTTTGCAAGGAGGCTCGTAATGGCAGCCGGCTCGAGCCCGTCATCGCGCATGGCTTCAATCGAGAGGGACCCCAGCCGTTTTGACAGGCCCTGCCCGTCGGCGCCGACCAATAGCGAATGGTGGGCGAAGGCCGGCGGTTCGCCGCCGAGCGCGCGAATAATCTCGATCTGCACGCCTGTATTGGTGACATGGTCTTCGCCGCGCATGACATGCGTGATGTTCGCGTCAATATCATCGACGCAGCTCGGCAAGGTGTAGAGATACATGCCGTCTTCACGGATCAGGACCGGATCGGAAACGCTCGCCGTGTCCACCACCGTCTCGCCGCGAATAAGATCGTCCCATTTGACCGGCGTTTGCGACAGCTTGAAGCGCCAGTGGGGTTTGCGTCCCTCAGCTTCAAAGGCCGCTTTCTGTTCGTCGGTGAGCTCCAGCGCCGCGCGGTCATAAACCGGCGGCAGGCTGCGGGCGCGCTGGATCTTGCGCTTGCGGTCAAGTTCTTCAGCGGTCTCATAACAGGGATAAAGAAGGTCTGCGGCGATCAGCTTGTCGCGCGCCGCATCGTAACTGTCGAAGCGCCCAGACTGGCTGAAGGTCTCATCATAATCGAGACCAAGCCATGCGAGATCCGCGCGGATGCCATCCTCATAAGCCTTTGTCGACCGCTCAAGGTCCGTATCGTCGATCCGAAGTACGAAATTTCCGCCGGATTTGCGGGCGAAGAGCCAATTCCACAGGGCGGCGCGCACATTCCCCACATGGATCTTTCCCGTAGGAGACGGCGCAAAACGGACTTTGACGGTCATGAGGGTTCCAAAGGCTGAAAAAGCGACGCCTTAACCCTTCACCGCAGCCGGGTCAAACACCCTGTTTTTCCTCATTTGAGCGGCCCCGAACTTGAAAGAAAGAAGGCGGAACCCGCCATCAGACCTGTCAGGAGTATCAAGGTGTCCCGCATTAAAACAGTTTTCGCCGCCCTCGCGCTCAGCATAGCCGCGCCGGGCCTCGCCAACGCCGCCACCGTTTCCATTCGCGATAATCCGGACAATGGCGGGTCGGTGTTCGCCAGCGGCTTCAACCGCTCCATCAGCATCCAGCATGACGGGACCAACCGGAACGTCCAGGCCGGGGTCTTTTCCCTTCAATATGACGAAGGCGACGGCTGGGTCGATTTCTATACTTTCTGCCTTCAGCTTTCCGAGTATCTCTCCCTGCCGCGCGATCATGAGCGTGTTGCGGGAGCGGACTATTTCGCATCGGGCGACGATCTGAACGCACTCGGCGTGCTTTACGGCTCGCTGATGACGACGGAGTATGTTTTCAAGAACGCCAACACCGCCGCGGCCGCCCAGTCTATCATCTGGGAGATCACCGAAGACGGCGCTTCCGCCTTTGACCTTGCCGCCGGTGATTTCAAACTCTTCACAGCGG
>JAUIEG010000824.1 GCA_030428745.1 Alphaproteobacteria bacterium | reverse complement strand
TGGAATGGATCAGCGCCGTGCCGGCAAGCCATGGCATGAAGGACGCGTTCTCCACCGGGTCCCACGCCCACCAGCCGCCCCAGCCGAGCTCGTAATAGGCCCACCAGCTGCCAAGGGCGATGCCGATCGTCAGGAACACCCAGGCGATCAACGCCCATGGCCGCACCAGCCGCGCCCAGACCGAATCCGCCTTGCCTCTGATCAAGGCGGCGACCGCAAAGGAAAACGGGATCGAGAACCCCACATAACCGAGATAAAGAAACGGCGGATGAATCGCGAGGCCGGGATCCTGCAACAGCGGATTCAAGCCCGTTCCGTCCGCCGGCGCCGGAAAAAGCCGCAGAAAAGGGTTTGATGTAAACAAAATGAAAGCGAGAAACGCGGACACGATCAGCGCCTGAACGCCCAGCGTCAGCAACAATAAGTCACGCGGCGCCGCGCGCCCCTGCATCGCCAGCACCGCGCTGAAAAGCGTCAGGATGAGCGCCCAAAGCAGCATCGACCCTTCATGGTTCCCCCATGTGCCCGTGAGCTTATAGATGAACGGCTTGTCTGAATGAGAGTTCTGAAAAACATTCACCACGGAAAAATCGGAAACCGCAAAGGCGTGCATCAGGCTGAAAAACGAGATCGCCACGAGAACGAAGATCACGATCGCCGCGCGCTGTCCGAAGACGGCTAAGCGCGCATCCTTTCCTCCTGCGCTCATTAACAGGGCCGGCCCCTGCGCCAGCGCCAGCATAAAGGCGAGGATCAGCGCGAAATGTCCGATTTCTGGGGTCATGATTCCTCTGGTTTACCGCTCTACATAATGAATTCGCCCCCCAGGCGCGAGGGTGAAACCCGCGATATATGGGCGCTGGACCCGGCCGCCCGGAATCCATGCCCCCTATCCGCATGAAGCGCCAGGCCGGTCTATTCGCATCGCGTCGCCCGATATGCGCGGCGGCATTCCTTGCTGCAACGCGTCCCGGATGACGGACGAGAGGGAGTATAAGGCGGCGCCGAACGCGGGGGATAACTATTCACCAACACTGGGCAAAAGTGCTGTTTTTCAACAGAAGTGATGAATTTCCGGCGCAGCGGCTCGCCCTATGCGGGCGGGACCGGTTAGCGCAAGCTATCGACGATTTCCGCCATCACGGTGAGATGCTCCCGGGCGAAATTGCGGCAGCGCTCCGGCGACCAGCCATGGATCTCATCCGGATTCACATTGGCGTCTTTGAAGGGCATTTCGAGGGTCATGGAAAGACAGTTCCAGGTCTCGGCCACATAGGAATTGGCGATGTCGAGGTTAGCCTTGCCGGGCGCCGCGGGCGGATACCCTTGCTTCGTCTGAAAATCTTTCGAGATATCGAGCAAACGAGACGAATAGGTGCTGAACAGCTTCTCATGGCGATCATCCCATGAAGGGATGCCAAAAGCATTGTCGAGGAAGTTATTGGGAATCGCTTCGTCCCCATGAACATCGAGAAAGAAATCGACACCCGTCTCGCGCATTTTCTCACGCGTGAGAAAGACTTCCGGGCTTTCCTCCATGGTCGTGTTCCGCCAGGCGCGGTTGAGG
>JAUIEG010000823.1 GCA_030428745.1 Alphaproteobacteria bacterium | reverse complement strand
CCTTCAGGAGATCCGGCGTAAACGCATTCAACGCATCGGGCCGGTTGAGGGTGATTTCAGCGACGCCGTTTTCAACGCGGGATTTGACGAGTGGTTCTGACATCAGGCTATAGTCCTCCCGTCAATTCTTATAGGCCGATGCGGCCTTGCCCGGCCAGCTTTGCGGGCGCCCTTTGAACAGGAAAAAACACATGAAAAAATGGATTGGCGTTCTCGCGCTGCAACTCGTGATCTCTCCTGCATTGGCCCAAAACGACGCCTTTTCGCCGGGTCCCGTATTTGAAGACTTTGGGCCTGTCGCCGATGTGGAGGCGGATTTCGCTTTTCCTGAAGGCATGGCGTTCAAGGTGAGCTTTGATGTGCGCGAAGGCGGCGAAGCGGGCGCGAGAAATCGGCGGCTGGAGACGGCGGCGCGGTTCATCAACATGCATGCACGCGCAGGCGTTCCTGAAGACAAGATGAAGCTCGCGCTCGTCCTTCACGGCAAGGCGGTTCATGACGTGACGAAGGCGGCGCATTATGCGGAAGCGATCGGCGGTGAAAACGCCAATGCGCCGATGCTGGCCGCGCTCATCGAAAAGGGCGTTCGCATCATTATCTGTGGCCAGAGCGCCGCTTATTACGATGTCACCAATGACGACCTTCTGCCCGGCGTTGAAATGGCGTTGTCTGCCATGACCGCCCATGCGGTGCTGCAGCAGGAAGGCTACACGCTGAACCCGTTTTAAAACCCAACCACCCACGCCGCATCGGCGGGCGTCTTGCCTTCATAAACATCGGTCCAGGCGCGCTTGACGGCCTCGGCCCCGTCTTCACGCCGGATGATCAGCCAGTCGCGCGATTTCAGCGCCGCCTCTCTCCAGAACCCATAGGCCTGTTTTTCAAAAGCGCCGGGTCCCCATTCCTGGGTTCTTTTCTGGATGTGTCCCGGGGCGAAAAACATTTCGCTCCGCTCCCGGATGAAATCGGCGCCCATCGTGTTGGCGTCATAATGGGTGACGCCGACATTCGATGTGAATTTCATATTGTCGCCAAGATGCTTGTGAAGGCGGCTGAGAAGGTCGCCATTCCCGGACATGTCGATGATGACCGCAGGAGTGGATGCGTCGATCTTTTCAATCTCGTCATAGGTCAGGACGTCTGCATAGAGCTTCAGCTTTTCCACCGCGGCCTTGTTGCGCGGGGAGGTCAGCCCGACAAGTTTCGGCGCGTTCGGATCAGCGGCGATGGCGTAGGCGCAGCCAATGGCGGTTTTTGACGACGCGCTCGGGATGATCACCTGCTTTGCGTCGAACCAGTTCTTGTCCTTCATGAAATCATAAAGGCAAAAGGACGTGGCGTAGAGCGGGAAGAGCACCATGCGGTCGTCATCCATGGTCTTTTCATAGCCGGGCTCAGCCTTGACGCGGGTGTAGGAATTATAGACCGGCGGCAAGTCCGTGCGATGGGCGGCGCCGTCGAAAAGCCGCTTGTCGGTCACTTTCGCCGGCGTCATGACAAGATGGCTCGCCATGGGAAAATAGCCGTAGAGCCGCTCACCCACGGGGATAGCGGGATGTTTGGACTC
>JAUIEG010000104.1 GCA_030428745.1 Alphaproteobacteria bacterium | reverse complement strand
TGGGAAAACCGGCATGACCCAGGAGTTGAAAGTCGACGGCGTTTTCATCGCCATCGGCCACAAGCCATCGACAGAACTCTTCGAAGGCAAGCTGTCCATGAAGGATCACGGTTACCTCGTCACGGAGCAAAATTCGACGGCGACGGCGATCGAGGGCGTTTACGCGGCCGGCGACGTCACCGACGACATCTATCGTCAGGCTGTCACCGCCGCAGGCATGGGCTGTATGGCGGCGCTCGAGGCGGAGAAGTTTCTCGGTGAGCTTTAAGAGGGGCCCGACCCTGTATGAATGAAACGATCCAAAAATTGGGCGTGAGAAGGGTGGAAAAAAACGATGAACATGGTCGATCCGCGCGAGACGATTGCTCATTCTCCTATGAGCCGGTTTCAAATCACCGCGATATTTTTGTGCGTGTGTCTAAACGCGCTTGATGGGTTCGATGTCCTGTCGATCAGCTTTGCAGCGCCTGGCATCGCTCATGATTGGAATATCACGCGGGCAGGTCTCGGCATTGTTTTATCAATTGAACTTATTGGCATGTCGTTTGGCTCGCTGTTTCTGGGGCAGATAGCCGACCGAATTGGACGCCGGCCAACCATAATTTTTTGTCTGGTTTTTATGGCGCTAGGCATGTTTTTCGCCGCCACAGCAACAAGCATCGCCATTTTATGCGTCTACCGATTTTTGACGGGAATAGGTATTGGCGGCGTGCTTGCCTCCATTAACGCCATGGCCGCCGAATACTCAAATAAAAAACGCCGGCCTATGGTCGTCGCCACTATCGCCACTGGTTATTCCTTTGGGGCGATTATCGGCGGCGCGATCGTTTCCATCTTAATGTCCTATTTCACCTGGCGGTCGGTTTTTGTTTTCGGCGGAGTCGCGACTGTCGCGCTTATTCCACTCATTCTCTTATATCTGCCAGAGTCCATAGAGTACCTGATACGTAAGCGCCCAGCGAACGCTCTCATCAGAATCAATACCACCTTGAAGCGTATGGGGCACGAGGCGATTACCGCATTGCCAGAGCTGTCTGAAGACCCGCAGGCGGGCGGCATCCGTCAGCTCTTTTCCGCGTCTTTGATACGCCTTACGATTTTACTTACGGTTGCGTATTTCGCCCATATCATGACCTTTTACTTCATTCTCAAATGGCTGCCGAAGATTGTCTTCGATATGGGGTTTTCGCACTCCTTGGCGGGCACTGTGCTTGTATGGGCGAATGTTGGCGGTGCTGTCGGATCAATCGTGCTTAGCCTTCTGACTCAGAAGTTCGCCACGCGCGGCTTGGTTGTTGGCGCCATGCTGATAGCCGCAGTGATGGTCATTATATTCGGGGCAGGATGGACGACGCTAATCCAACTCGCCGTTGTTTCCGCTCTTGCCGGCTTTTTTACGAACTCGGCGATCGTTGGCACATATGCGCTCATGGCGCATTCATTTCCGGTAGAAGTAAGAGCTGGAGGAACTGGGTTCGTTATCGGCGTTGGGCGCGCCGGCTCGGCGCTCGGTCCTGTAATTGCAGGCTTCTTATTTTCCGCAGGCGTTTCACTCCAAGTCGTTGCAATTGTGATGGCGATGGGGTCATTGGTCGCCGCACTTGCGCTTCTGGCGTTGCCTGCGGCCCGTATCGATACTCGTGCTGAGTACAAGGGTGTATAATTACTCCGAGCGTGTTGCAGCGGTAAAAGCATTGCTGATGACAGTCGTTGCGACAAGAACGAGATCGCTGAGCCATGAAAGTCTCCATGCCTGGCTTTCCGCCGACACTCTGGCGTAAGCTACTGCCTTTATGGTTTTAAGTTGATCGTGTTTCTGTTTTTAACTTTCAGTCGGTGCTCAGCGCTATAAACGGCTCGATCCGGTGTAAGTGTTTTGATCACCTGATCACAAATGGTGAAGTGCATCTTCGCCGAGTCGTGACAGCCAATATCAGACACGACAGTAATATTCCCACAAATCTCTCATTGTCTAAGAGTTCGCCCTGTTAAGCGCGAGTTTGCAGGGCGGGGACTTGATATCGATCAAGCGTCTTGATGTATCGCGCCACGAATAACCCAGAATCTAGATTTCGGCAGCGAGAGGAGGGCGTTTATCTGAGCGCGCATTGTCCAACAGGTCAGGCGGTTGACGGTAGGTCTAATATCTAATTTAAGTAGTGACCTGAGATGACGTTTAGAGAGGCGTTTGGCAATGCATGAATCATGGGCGGACTCGGGATCAAATACCCGACTTTCGAAAGGACTTGCGAAGCGGCGTATGGTGCTGGGCGATGAGTATGTCGATCACGCTTTGTCAAACATGGATAGCTTGAGCGAGCCGCTTCAGCGAATGGTGACGGAATTTTGTTGGGGGGAGGTTTGGAATCGGGAAGGGCTGACCCTTAAAACGCGCAGTCTGTTGAATATTGTCATGATGACTGCGCTCAACCGGCCGCATGAGCTGAAAATTCATTTGCGCGGAGCCTTCCGGAATGGATGCGAAGAATTAGAAATTTCTGAAGCGATTCTTCAAACAGCAATCTATTGCGGCGTCCCCGCCGCTATCGATTCGATGCGAATTTTTCGTTCCGTCATGCAGGAAATGTCCGAAGAGAAGTCGAAATAGTGAAGAAAAAACCTGTCCCAAATGCGCCGTTGACCGTTTCGCGGCCCGAACTTTTGGTCAAGGGGTCCGATCGAGAATTTCGCGAAATGGTTCATCACGCGCTGGCCTTTTCAGCGCGATTGGAGTCCCTTCGCGCCGGATATGCAAATGTGTTGGGACTGTCTGGCGTCGAGTACACAATCCTGATTTCGATTGCACATCTGGAGAACGAGAAAGAAGTCGGCGTTTCAGCGATTGCCGAGCATTTGATGCTTGCAGGTCCGTTTGTGACGAGTGAAGTCAACAGACTGGTCGCGAAGGGGTTGGTGGATAAGGCAACGAACCCGAAGGATAAACGCCGCGTCATATTGACGGTTACAGAATATGGAAAATCTATGTTGGAACAATTGGCTCCGCTGCAACAGCAGGTCAATAATATTCATTTCGGCCCTATAACACAAAAAGAATTCAAAATGCTGCACCGGTTATTCGCCGATCTCGCCCACTCTACGGATGAAGCTTTAAGCCTCCTTGCTCATTTGGCGCAGAAACAAGACAAAAAAAAGAAGCCGCCTCGCCGTTAGGTGTTTTCCGAGAGGTCGAGCGCAACATCGACAATCATATCTTCCTGGCCGCCAACCATCTTGCGTGCGCCGAGTTCTACTAGAATTTTGCGAACGTCGATCCCGTATGTTTGCGCCGCGCTTTCGGCATGGCGCAGGAAAGAGGAATAAACGCCGGCATAGCCTAAGGAGAGCGTTTCGCGGTCAACGCGAACAGGGCGGTCCTGTAAGGGCCGTATGAATTCTTCAGCGGCGTCCATCAATTTGAAAGTGTCGCAATTATGTTCCCAGGCAAGCTTGTCGGCTGCGGCGATGAAGACTTCAAGCGGCGTGTTGCCAGCGCCTGCGCCCATGCCAGTAAGTGAAGCGTCAACGCGAACGGCGCCGGCTTTCACTGCGGCGATGGAATTGGCGACGCCGAGCGAAAAATTGTGATGGGCGTGGATGCCGCGCTGAGTTTCTTCATTGAGCACTGCATCGAACGCTTCAAGGCGGGCGGTAATATCGTCCATCAGCATCGCCCCGGCGGAATCGGTGACATAGACGCATTGCGCGCCGTAGCTTTCCATCAGCTTGGCTTGCTCCGCCAGCTTTCCTGGCTCAATCATATGGCTCATCATGAGAAAGCCGCATGTGTCCATGCCGAGTTCTCTCGCGCGCGAGATATGTTGTGCGGCAATGTCGGCTTCCGTACAGTGTGTGGCCACCCGGACCGAGCGCACGCCAAGCTTATACGCCAGTTCAAGGTCGTGAATAGTGCCAATGCCGGGTAGCAACAAAGTCGTTAGCACCGCGTTTTTCGTGGCCGACGCCGCAGCTTCAATCCATTCATGGTCCGTATGCGCGCCAAAGCCGTAGTTGAAGCTTGAGCCGTTGAGGCCGTCGCCGTGCGCGACTTCAATCGCGTCAACCCCTGCGTCATCCAATGCCCGCGCAATTTTCAACACAGCATCTGTAGAATATGCGTGTCGGATCGCATGCATGCCGTCGCGCAAAGTCACATCTTGTATGTAGAGTTTTTTATTCACGAGGCGCTGCTCCTTGGCTTCAAGAAAAGGCGTTGGCGATTTTCTCGCCCATCGCGAGCGCTGCCGATGTCATGATGTCCAAATTACCAGCATAGGCAGGCAGGTAGTGTCCTGCGCCTTCGACTTCTAAAAACACCGAGGTTTTGATTCCGGTAAACTCGCCATGACCTGGAACGCTCAGCGTGCGGTTTGCGCCGAAATGTTCAAACTGGACGGCCTGTTTCAGTCGATAGCCGGGTACATAATCCTGCACCTGCGCCACCATTTTGGCCACTGATTTCGCGATGTCTTCCGGTTCTGCGCCCTGCGACAGGCAATAGACAGTGTTTCGCATAATCAATGGCGGCTCAGCAGGGTTCAGGACGATGATTGCTTTGCCTTTGCGCGCGCCGCCAATTGTTTCGATGGCGCGCGACGTGGTTTCGGTGAATTCATCAATATTCGCCCTTGTGCCGGGGCCGGCCGATCTTGATGAAATGGACGAGACAATTTCTGCGTAAGGAACCTCACCGCACTGGCTCACAGCAGCGACAATCGGCACCGTGGCTTGTCCGCCGCAGGTAACCATGTTGACATTCTCAAAGTCGAGATGCGTGTCGCCATTAATAACGGGAATGCAATAGGGGCCGATTGCGGCGGGCGTCAGGTCAATGATTTTCTTCCCGGCTGTTTTGCAGGTTTCATGATGGCGACGGTGCGCGCCGGCGCTTGTGGCGTCGAACACGATGTCTATATCATTCCACTCAGGCATTTTGATAAGGCCGTCTATTCCCTCTGCCGTCACGGGAACGTCAAGCTTTGCGGCTCTGGCCAAGCCATCAGAGGATGGATCGATACCGCACATTGCTTTCAATTCAAGGCGGTTCGACTTGCGCGCGATCTTTATCATAAGATCAACGCCAATGTTGCCAGAGCCAAGTATGGCCACAGATAATCTTTTCATTTTTTTCTTATTCCACCTGCAGGCGTATGCTTTCAAAGCCATCAATGCGGCATTCGAATTGATCGCCATGTGACATTGCGACCATTGGGCCGAGAGCGCCTGAAAGCACGACATCGTTTTCGGACAGAGGCCGGCCGCGTGCCGCCATGGTCTTGGCAAGCCATAGCACCGCGTTGAGAGGATGGCCGAGGCACGCCGCGCCAATGCCTTCGGAAACAGCGACACCGCCCACATTCAACGACATCGCGACAGTCGCGAGCGACACATTCGCTAGCGATACTGGTCGTGCGCCCAACACATATTTTGCAGAAGATGCGTTATCGGCAATTGTGTCGTTCAACGAAATCTTCCAGTCGCGAATCCGGCTATCGACAATTTCGACGGCGGGCAGCAGATACTCAATCCGCCGCATAAGTTCGACATAGGGAACATGCGGATCATCAATCGACCCATTGATGACAAATGCAATTTCCGCCTCGGCTTTGGGCTGGATTAGCCCGCTTAACTGCACAGGCTCACCGAGCTCCAGGCGCATATCTTCAAAAAGCATGCCGTAGTCGGGCTGGTCGACGCCGAGTTGTTCCTGAACTTTGCGGGCTGTAAGTCCAATTTTCCTGCCAGAAAGGCGCCGACCCTGCTGAAGCCAGAATTCTGTGTTGATTTCCTGAACTTCATAAGCGGCGTCCGCATCGGCCAGGTGTGCGCCGATCGGATCGATCGATACCCCGCCATATGCGTTGCGCAAGCTTGCCGCGTGATCACTTGGGTTCATTTTCGTGATTGAATTGAATCGTCATTTAGGAACTGCATGGTCACGTTTGTAAATAATTCCGGATATTCGATCATCGCCCAGTGGCCACAATGAGGGAAGATTGACCCATAGCTGTTCTCGATCAGCTCAAGAAGCCGGTGGGCGCTTGATAGGGGCACAACGCGATCAAGTTTTCCGTGAACCACAAGGGTCGGGTGTTTGAGTTGCGCGAGGAATTCCTCCGGACGGTGAAGTCCATGCTGTTCTTGAATCCATCGCATAAAAGCGGAGTAGCCTTTTCGCACACCGGGATCGATCGAGAGTTTGTAGCGATAGTCGATTACGTCATCGGAGATAGGAAAGTCGGGATTAGCGAGGGAAGAGATTATTCGCCGCATGCCGTCTACAGAAAAGTCATATTCTGTCAGCGCTTTTAAGGGCTCGATGACGCCTGTCTCAATGCCAGCGCTGCCCATCATCACAACTTTGTTGACCAGGTCCGGTTCGAGCAGCGCCGCGCCGAGCGCAGTCAATCCGCCTGTAGAATTGCCAACAAGGTTGACGGGACCTGCATCCAACGCTTTGACAAAGTCAGCGAGTTGGCGATCTCGAACGTCCTGAGAGTATACGAAGCCTTCATCAGGGTCTGGTTTGTCGCTTTGTCCAAAGCCAACAAGGTCGATGGCGATCGGGCGCGCGGCTTCTGCGAAAATCGGCATGCAATTGCGCCAGTTGCCCCAGCCATCCGCCCCGGCGCCGCCGCCGTGAATGAGAATCGTCGGAACGCCTGAGCCCATTTCAACGTAATGGGTCTTGAAGTCCCCTGTTTGTAGAAATTTTGACTCGGGTTTTGCCTGGTATATCGGGTTGTCGCGTAGTGATTCCATAGTGCTACTCCAATCGGATTTGTGTTTGTCGAACGAATTGAAAGCCTCAATCCATCCTGTGTCCCCAAAGTTTTGTGGAATCGTATTTTGCGACTTGCCACTCGGATTCATTGTCGATCGTGACGCCGTTCCAGCCGATCTCAATGCCGACGCCGCCAGGCGCCACAAAGTAAAACGAGGTCGCTTTATCATTCGAATGCTGACCGAGCGTCATAATGATTGGGTATTTCCGGTCGAGAACCAGATCATAGGCGCGCCCAACATCAGCAAGCGATTTCATTTCAAACATTATATGATTGAGCGCGCCGCTCTCCATTCCGAGAGATTCGTTTAGCAACGCCAGGCTGTGATGGCGCGGGTTGCAACGCATGAAGGTGGCGTCGGCGTCAGCCCAGACGATATAGTCCGAAATCCGAAACCCCAGAACTTTATGATAGAAGCTGACATTTTCTCGATATTTTGCGCAATGTAAGACGACATGCCCCATTCCCAGTTCGCCAGTTTTGAAGCCTGAGATTGGACGGCCCGATGCAAAGGGCGCTTCAGTAGCGGGAGGTGCGTAGGCCAGTTCAACCTTGTAACCTTCCGGGTCTGTGAAACACCGAATTGCCCGCGCCCCTCGTTGAGCGATGAGGTCCGCTGCGCCTTCATCAACAACGACGCCAGCCGCTGCTATGCGTTCGCTCAAGGCGTCGAGCGCTTCCATACTGTTCACGCCCCAGCCGACAACGCCCAAGTGGTCCGTCTCGGACGTTTCAACAAATATGCGATAATCACGCTCATCCATGCGGTAATAGTCTGTGCGTGGTTGCGCATCAGGAATTCTCTGCATACCAACGATTTCGGATAGGATGGACGCCCAACCATCACGATCAGAGGAAAGTAATCCAATGTATGAAAGCTCGGTCACAGGCATTGGCGATCGCCCCTTTAATTAGGTTGGCGACAAATGACATTCAAAAATTGTTTGGCGCAACCCGGCTTCCGGGCGAAATATATGAGCCTTTTCATTTTGCTGCAGTATCGCGCAATTGCATGCAGGATTCTGATACATTGTAAGCGCATGCGGGCTTAAGGTTTGGTGGAACCGAATTTCGCGCCACCAAACATGAAATGATCCGAAATGAGCACTCATCACCAGCGTTCACATGCGCACGCAAAAGAAACGCCGTCGTTGTCTAATCAAAATTATGAGAAGGTCATTGAGGCATTTGGATTCTCATCAAAGCCAGATCCGACGCTTGAGAATCTGAACCGCATCTACAAGTCGTGGTGCCGGAATGTTGGCTACGATAATATCCTCAAGCGCGTATATTATGCGCGGGGAGAAACCGGACCTTTTCCGGTGATGGATCCCAATGATTTTGCTCTGACATGGCTGAAGCACGGTACGTCTGGAAGTTGCTGGCCGACCGCTGAAGCGTTGTTCAATATCTT
>JAUIEG010000822.1 GCA_030428745.1 Alphaproteobacteria bacterium | reverse complement strand
CCTGAACCGCAGCTCGGGCGCAAAGATTCCCGTTGTCTCGCGGCGGCTTCACGCTGGCTATGGCGCGTTTCGCGCGCTGGTCGAGGATCACCAGCCGATCCGACCCTATTCATCCGTCTATGAGCCAAAAACAGCGCCTTTGCGCGATCTCGCCTTTGACGCTGCGCTGCTCACCGTTGAACCCATTGATCCGGAAACCGGCGAGAACAGGCTCGGACCGGACCTTCCCATTGCCCCGGAAGAAGCGCTGCTCGCGCTGGAATCCGGCACGCCGATCGCCGTTATCGGCTACCCTTACGACACGCTTGACGATGGCTTTGCGCCTGACGCTGCAACCTCGCGGGTGGAGCGCGGCGTCATCGCCGCCATAACGCCGCCGCTCGATTCGGCGGCGGAAGAGCCGGACCCGGCGATCGCCAATCTGATCATCCATCGGCTTGCTACAGCGGGCGGCAACAGCGGCAGTCCGATCCTCAACGCCGCGGGCGAAGTCATCGGCATTCACACGCACGGCATCGAATCAAAAAGTTCGAACGCCGACGGCGCCGCCCAACGCGCCGAAGTCATCTATGACCTTATGTCCGAGACCCGCGAACAGGGGCGGCTGGATGACCTTTTCCTGCCAGCATGGAAACGCCTGCTTGATCACTGGACGCGTGCGGAAGTGGCCCTGCCGTGGTCTTTCTATATGGAATACGCCCGCCCCGGTGAAAAACCGGCGCCGACCGTCGGCGCTCTGGCGTCCACCGCCGCGCCGCCTTTTGCGCGCAGCATTGAAACCATGGAGTTCGAACCCGCAGCGCAAACGCGCCGTGTCGAAGCGCCTGAATTATCAGCCGCGCTTACGGCGCCGGATGGCGTCGAGACCGACGCGCGTAGCTTCATGATTCGCGAAGAAGGCGAATATGCCGAGTTCTGGCGCACGGTGGACCGGAGCAGCGAACATGTGCTGTTCGCCTTCGATTACTCTTTGCGGTCACGCATAGGCTTTTGCCCGCTGACGTCTTACTGGCGCAAAAAAGGCGATACGCGGCTCCGGGCGGCCCGGGGGCGCGCCTCTTTCGAGCTGCACCTGCCGGCCCTGCCGCAAGGGGGCGTCGAAGATTATCAGGTGCTGATCCGCCGCTCTCCAAAATGCGATCCGGTAAGCATGGAGTTCCTGGCGGGTGCGGTCAGCTGGCCGAGCGGCGATAACGCTGGCGCGCAATCCGTCGCCTATAGGACGGCTCAGAACGACGGGCGTCAGGATGCGGCGACGGGCCATCGGGCCGGCGCCTTTGCTGGCGCAAACGCGGCCTGGCGCCGTTTCCGCGACTGCAGGCTGCAACGCCGAAGCGCGCGGCCGGACTATTGTCTTCCGCCGGAATATATTGAGCTCGAAGACGCTGCGGACGGCAAATAGAAGCGAGCTAGCTTTTGATTTTTTCGCCTTAAAGGCGAATTTTTTGTAGCCCTCGCGAATATTTCCACCGCGCAGCCGAATTCAGTTGATTCCTGCCGCGGGTGCTCTAGCTTAGTCGGCACAGCACGTTCTGCTGTCGTGTGGGAGAGATAGGCCAAGCTCTTGGGAGAG
>JAUIEG010000103.1 GCA_030428745.1 Alphaproteobacteria bacterium | reverse complement strand
AAGACCGATCAGCGCATACCCCATATGGCCGATTGAGGAATAAGCCATCAGGCGCTTGATGTTGGTTTGCGCAATTGCCGAGAATGCGCCCACCATCATTGAAGCAAGGGCTATGAGTGCGATCACCGGCTGCCAGTCATCGACAATACCCGGGAAAGACGACATCAGAACGCGGGTGAACAAAGCCATAGCGGCAAGCTTTGGGGCGGCCGCGAAAAAGGCTGTTACTGGTGTTGGCGAGCCTTCGTAAACATCCGGCGTCCACATATGAAACGGTGCGGCGGAAACCTTGAAGGCAAGCCCCGCAATCATGAAAACGAGACCGATCACGAGGCCAGCGTTTTCAGCATCCGCGGTCGCCGCCTTGGCGATCTCCGTAAACAGGGTCGATCCCGTAAAGCCGTAAACCAGCGATGCGCCGTAAAGCAGCATGCACGAAGACAAAGCGCCAAGAACGAAATATTTCAACCCGGCCTCGGTGGAGCGGCGACTATCGCGGTTGAAGGCCGCGAGAATATAAAGCGCGAGGCTCTGTGTCTCGATGCCCATGTAAAGCGAAATGAGGTCCGTCGCCGAGACCATGAGCGACATGCCGAGCGCAGCGAGCACGATCAGCACCGGATATTCGAACCGGCCCAGCTGTTCGCCGGCAAGATATCGATCCGACATCAAAATGGCGAAGGCCGCTGCGCCGAAAATCAGAATTTTGCAAAAGGTTGAAAAGGCGTCGATGCGGAAGGCGCCGTCAAACAACGAAGCGGTCGCCCCGCCGCCAGGCGCCACAAGCACGAGGACGCCGGCGAGAATAAGCAGCAACACCGCTGATAGGGAAATTTTCGAGGCCGCTTTATCGCCCAGAAAAACGCCGGTGACGAGGAGCGCCATGGCGCCGATCGCAAGCGCCAGTTCCGGCCGCGCAAAAGAAAGGGTTTCAAAAAGGCCCATCAGTTCACTCCGCCCGCAATGAGCGCTGCGTTGTAATTTTCAATCAACAGATCCACCGCCGGGCTGAAGACGTTGAGCGCTGGTCCTGGATTGAAACCAAGGAACAAAGCGAAGGCCATCAAAACGCCGAGCATCGCAAGTTCGCGCGTATTGACGTCCGTGATCGCCATGAGCGCCTCTTTTTCGAGTTTGCCATACATAACTTCCCGATAGAGACGAAGCGCATAAGCCGCCGAGAAGATGACGCCAAAAGCGGCGAAGAAGGCGATCCAGCTGTTCAGCTTGAACGCGCCAGTCATGGTGAGAATTTCACCGACAAACCCACTGGTCCCCGGCAGGCCCACATTGCCCATAGTGAAGAAAAGGAAGAGGAATGCGTAAAGCGGCATGCGATGTACAAGCCCGCCATAGGCCGCAATCTCGCGCGTATGGATGCGGTCATAAACAACACCGACACACAAGAAGAGCGCCCCGGAGATAAAGCCGTGGGACAGCATTTGGAACAAGGCGCCGTCGATCCCCTGCTCCGTTCCGGTGAAAATCCCCATGGTCACGAAGCCCATATGCGCGACGGATGAATAGGCGATGAGCTTTTTCATGTCCTCCTGCGCGAGCGCCACGAGCGACGTATAGATGATCGCGATGACCGAAAGCGCAAAGACAAAGGGCGCAAAATCGGCGCTCGCCAGCGGGAACATAGGCAGCGAGAAGCGGAGGAAGCCGTAGCCGCCCATCTTCAGGAGGATCGCCGCCAGCACCACAGATCCCGCCGTCGGTGCCTGAACGTGTGCGTCAGGAAGCCAGGTATGTACCGGCCACATGGGCATCTTCACGGCGAAGGAGGCAAAGAACGCGACCCACAGCCATTTCTGGGCCCCATGGGGGAAATCGAAATTCTGGAGCGCTGGTATATCGGTCGTGCCCGCCTGCGCATACATCCATGCCATGGCGATCAGCATCAGGAGCGAGCCAAGCAGCGTGTAGAGGAAGAATTTGAGCGAGGCGTAAATGCGGCTTGGCATCACGACGCCGGCGAACTCCTTCGTTCCTTTGGAGCCCCAGACGCCGATAATGAGAAACATCGGGATGAGGCTGCCCTCAAAGAAGAAGTAGAAGAGGAAAAGATCGAGCGCGCAGAACACGCCAATCATCAGCGTTTCAAGAATAAGAAACGCAATCATATAATCGGCGACGCGATTTTTGATCGAATTCCACGACGCCAAAATACAGATCGGCATGAAAAATGTGGTCAAAAGCACGAACAGGATCGAAATCCCGTCGACGCCCATTTTATAGCTGATCCCGCCGCCGAGCCAGGGGAACTGCTCCACAAGCTGAAAGCCCGCAATAGATGGATCGTAAAGCGCAAAGGCGCCGAGCGACAACAGGAACGTAAATGTCGTGACAACGAGCGCGATGATGCGCGAGTTGCGCTCGACCGTCGCCATATCCTCAGCGGCGATGGAGCCGTCGTCATTCTTGCGCGCAACCATCCGCGCAGCGATGATGAACAGCGCGCCCACAAGCGGCGCAAAGGTGATGAAGCTGAGCCAAGGCTGGTTGGCGAAACTCTCAGTCATTACTGGCCGCCCCCCGCCCGGATAAGAATGAAGGTCACGAGAAGCGCAATCCCTACAAGCATTGCAAAGGCGTAGTGATAAACATAGCCGCTCTGCATCTTCACGATGCGGCGCGCCCCAGCGGCGACAACAGTCGCAATGCCGTCCGGACCGACGCCGTCAATGGTCTTGCCGTCGCCATCCTTCCAGAGAAAACGGCCAATGGCGTAAGCGGGCTTCACAAAGATGAAGCTGTAGATCTCATCGAAGTACCATTTGTTCTTCAGGAAGGCATAGATCATGCCGCCCGGCCGCAACCAGCCCGGCTTTAATGGATCGCCTCTGAGGTAATGCCAGCCTGCCATGAACGAGCCTGTCAGCATGGCAATGAACGGCGCCCAAAGCACCCAAAGCGGAATGTCATGATGACCGCCGCCCCCGCCACTATGTTCTTCTTCCGCAGCGCCATGGTCGTCGGCGGAAGCCGTCGCATGCCCTGTGTCCTCATGGGTCTCGCGCAAGGCGTCGACTTCGCCTGCATTCAGGTGATCGGCGACCGTCGCTTCATCTTCGTGATGCACTTCTTCCGCAGAATAAAGCGCACCGTTCCAGAACTTGTCTGCGTTGTCGCCAACGAAGTAACCGTAGAAAGCCATCCCGGCGACAAGCGCGCCAAGCGCCAGCGGAATTAACGGCGCCATCATGGTGTCCGGCACGGCGTGCGGATGTTTGCGGATATGTTCCGGCGCGCGCGACGGCCCCCAGAAGGTAAGGAAAATAAGACGCCAAGAATAAAAGGCCGTCATTACCGCAGCAAGCAACCCGAGCGTGAAGGCGAAATAACCAAATGCGGCGCCTGCTTCACCGCCGAAGAAGGCGCTCTCGAGGATCATGTCTTTTGAGACAAACCCCGCCGTACCAAGCGGCGCGCCAAACAGGAACGCGCCTGGAATACCGACGCCAGTGATCGCGATGGTGCCGATCACCATGAGAATATGGGTAAAGGGCATCAGCTCTTTGACGCCGCCCATCTTCTTGATGTCCTGCTCATGATGCATGCCGATGATGACGGCGCCCGAGCCAAGGAATAGCAGGGCTTTAAAGAAGGCGTGGGTGAAAAGATGAAACATCGCCGCGTCATAGGCGCCGACGCCAGCTGCAAAGAACATATATCCGAGCTGTGAACAGGTGGAATAGGCGACGATTTTTTTAATATCGTCCTGAAGAAGCCCCACCGTCGCGGCGAAGAACGCGGTCACCGCGCCGACCAGCGTCACCAGCGCAGCGGCGCTTGGCGCATATTCAAAGATCACTGAACAACGGCAAACAAGGAACACGCCGGCGGTCACCATGGTGGCGGCATGGATAAGCGCCGAGACAGGCGTCGGACCTTCCATGGCGTCGGGAAGCCATGTGTGCAGGAGGAACTGCGCCGACTTGCCCATGGCGCCGATGAAGAGCAGCACCGCAATGACGGTGAGCGCGTGGAAGTCCCAGCTCAGGAAATGGATGGTCAGTTCCTGAATGTGCGCGCCTTCAGCTGCGTTCCATGGAGTCACCGTCGCGTTTGTTGCGATCGCCTGGAAGACTTCGTCGAACTGGATGGTGCCGAAAACATAAAAAACGCACATGATGCCGAGCGCGAAACCGAAGTCCCCCACCCGGTTGACGACGAACGCCTTGATCGCGGCGTCATTCGCCGACTTCTTCTTGAACCAGAAACCAATGAGGAGATAGGAGGCGAGACCAACGCCTTCCCAGCCGAAGAAGAGCTGGAGGAAATTGTCCGCCGTCACCAATGTCAGCATGGCGAAGGTAAAGAGCGACAGATAAGCGAAGAACCGCGACTGCTCGCCATACTCCTTCATGTAGCCCATGGAGTAGGTGTGAACGAGGAAGGAGACCGAATTCACGACAACCAGCATCACGGCTGACAGAGAATCGAGCCGCACTGACCAGTTCGCCTGGAAATCGCCGGAGCCGATCCATTCAAACAGGGTTATCGTGCGCGCGTTACCGCCGACCGCCACGTCGAAGAACAAAAACCATGACATGATCGCGGCGATCAGCAGAAGACCGGTCGTTAACAGTTCTGATGCGCGATAGCCGAAGGCGCGCCCAACCGGCATGGAGAGCATCGCGCCAAAGAGCGGCAATAAGACGACAAAGGGTTCCATGAAACTCTGCGCGCCCCTAGTTCTTCATCAGGCTGGCGTCATCGACAGCGATGTCGCCGCGATTGCGGAAGAAGGCAACAAGAATGGCAAGCCCGACGGCGGCCTCAGCCGCAGCAACGGTCAGCACCATGAAGGCGAAAACCTGGCCTACTAGATCGCCGAGAAACTGTGAAAACGCCACCAGGTTGATATTCACCGCCAGCAGCATCAACTCGATCGACATCAAGATGACGATGACATTCTTCCGGTTGAGGAAGATGCCCGCCATGCCGATGGCGAAGAGGATCGCCGCGACGGAAAGATAATGCCCAAGCCCGATCATGTAATCGCCCCTATGACAGCCCCTGCCCCGGCCGGATGTCTACAAGCTCGTAGCCTTCCTCGCGCTTGCGGCCAACCTGCGCCGCAGGGTCCTGTTTCTTGATTCCCTCCCGCGTGCGGAAGGTGAGGATAATCGCGCCGATCATGGCGACCAGAAGCACCATGCCCGCGATCTGAAAATAATGAACGTAATCCGTGTAGAGGATGAGCCCGAGCGCCTCGATATTGGTCGGCCCGTTCGGATCAGCGACCGTCTGCGCCGCCGTCGGCGACGGGTGCGCGCGCGCAAGCTCTGCGTCGGATGGAAACACCCAGACGAACACCACCATGATGAGCTCTACGACGACGACCGCCGCTAGCGCGCCGCCAATCGGCAGATATTGGAGGAAGCCCTGCTTCATCTCGACGAAATCGACGTCGAGCATCATCACGACGAACAGAAACAACACCGCGACCGCGCCCACATAAACGACCACCAGCACCATCGCGAGATATTCCGCGCCCATGAGCACAAAGAGCCCGGCGGCGGAAATGAAAGCTGAGATCAGGAACAGGACCGAATGGACAGGGTTCTTCGATGCGACGACCATCAACCCCGAGGCGATGGCGGCGAATGCGAACAGATAAAAGGCGATGGCGGCGATGGACATAAGGCTGGCGCGCGAGGCTTTCCCGGACCGATAGGTGGCTCGTTAAAAAACGCGCCGGAGTGGCGCTTATGGACTGTTTTCCTGCGCCCCTTCTCGGCCGGATACGGCGCGACTCAAGGCGTCAGGCGATACTGGCCGCGCTTTTAGAGGCATTGGCCGGGCTTTGCAAAGGGATAGACGGCGAAAATTGGCGGAAATCCGGGGCTTATCGCCACGGCGCGCCCAACTCGCCTGCACTGTCTGGCAGAGCGCCCATCGCTCCATGACAACACTTCGCCGCATCGGCGTCGACGCAGGCGTCCGTGGCGCTACTCTAGGGCCAGAATCGGCAATGGAGGGGCGTTATCATGAAACTGTTTTCAACAGGCCTAGCCGGTTTCGCGGCGGCCTTTGCGGCCGGGAGTGCTGTGGCGGATCCCCTGCCTGTGGAAATTGACAAGGCGGACTTCGGCCCGGCCCGGTATCGGCTGGTCCAGCACGGGAAGACCGCCGGCGAGATGTTCTATTCCATGGAGCGCCGAGAGGGCGACATTGTCATTCATGACGGCACCACCATGCTGCCGGACATTCGCGAGTCGGGAACGCTTGTGATCGACGCTGAAACTCTCCTGCCCGGCCGGATTGTCATTGACGGCGATTTCAGCCGGACGGTCCTCGACGTGGATCTTGCCTTTGATGGCCGCCAAGGCGCAGGCGTTTATCGCATCAAGCGTCCAAATGAGACCGAAAAGACCGACCGGCCCTTTGAGATTGAGCTGCCCGAGCACGCCATTGCCCGGGCTTCCATTTTCGGTCTCGTCACCGGAATGCCGCTCGATGACGGCGCGTCGTTCCAGTTTCAGTGGTTCAGTGAATTAGGAGGCGTCCTGGCCGACGCCGAGCTCGTTGTTTCAGACAGGCAGACAATTGAGGTTCCAGCGGGGACATTCGACACCTTTGTCGTCGACCTTAACGCCGAGCCCGCAAACGTGCTGTTTATAACAGCAACAGCGCCTCACAAAGTCGTCCGCATCGATGTGCCCGGTCAGGACATGAAGTTCGAACGGCTGGCGGATGAAAATAAGGCTGAATAAAGGCTCGCTCGCGCGATCTCGGCGGAATCCAACGATTTAAAGAGAAAACATCTCGCCATTAAGCGGTCAAAATTATTTTCCAGAGTTTGACGGTCAATTTTGCGTCAAACACTCTGGGGGAGATCATGACCAAAACCAACATCACTACACTTATGCTGGCCGGCGCACTCAGCGCAGGCTTTTTTCTTGCGACAACGCCAATGCCGGCCGCAGCTGAAACCTATCGATCATCGAGCGCGAAAACGCTCGTCAGAAAGGCGCAGTCTACGGATGAAATCGGGCTCAAGCTCGACGCCATCAAGGCGAGCCTGCAAACCCTTTCCGGCCCAAAATCCACAAAGCGCTCACAACTCGTGTCGCTGAAACGCGCCATCGCCGAGACAGATGCATTGGAAGCGGCGTTGGAGCCCGTAAAGGACTCCGATGCGGCCAAAGAGGCTGTCGCAGCGTTTCAGACAAAACTGAACGAAGCGCTCAAGGATCTCGAAGCCGACGACAAGCTCGGCAATTTCGAAATCCAGGACCTGATGTCCAGATTCAATCAAGCCGAGACGTTGGCGTCGTCTGTCCAGAAAAAGAAGGACGACACCAAAAGTTCCGTCATCAGCAAGATCGGTTAGTAAAATAACTGTTGCGCGGGAGCTGTCAGTGTGGCGGCTCCCGCGTTTTCAGTGGAGATGTTCACTGCGTGAGCGGCCGGCTTGATTACAGTGATGACAAATAAGCCGCGAGATCGTCGACCCGATCCGGTTCGACAATGAGGCTCGGCATATTCCGATGCGGCGACCGCAACAACGCCGCCAGCGCGGGCCGAGTCATGTCCGCCCGGTTGGCAAGCGCCTCAAAAGACGGCGCAGCCACATTTGGCGAAATGACCTGGCCCGGTTCAACTGCGTGACAGGAGGCGCACGCCTCGCGGGCATAGCCAAGGCCTAGCTCCGCTGCGCTGGTTTCCACATGACCGGCGGAGGACCCGTCAGCGGCGCATCCTGCGAGCCCAATGACGAGCGCCGCGCCCGACGCGGCCCAGATGGCTGGATTTGTGAAAGATGAAAGATCGGCCATGCAACGTCCCCTTCGTTGGCTGGGGGCAATTAAAGCATGAGGGCGAAAACCGCGCCACTACCTGGCCGAAAGGCCCAACAATTTACCGATAAGGCGCGTCGAGCTCGAGATTGCGGGCAATCTCGCGCTCCCAGCGGTCGCCATTCGCGAGCAGCCGGTCCTTGTCATAGAACAGCTCTTCACGGGTTTCCGTGGCGAATTCGAAATTCGGCCCTTCGACAATCGCATCCACCGGGCAAGCTTCCTGACAGAACCCGCAATAGATGCATTTGGTCATGTCGATATCATAGCGCGTGGTGCGCCGTGAACCGTCGTCGCGAGGTTCAGCCTCGATAGTGATCGCCTGGGCCGGGCAGATTGCTTCGCAAAGCTTGCAAGCAATGCAACGCTCTTCTCCATTCGGATAGCGCCGCAGTGCATGTTCGCC
>JAUIEG010000821.1 GCA_030428745.1 Alphaproteobacteria bacterium | reverse complement strand
TTTCCCGCGCAGGGCTCAGGAAACGCGCGCGCATGGGTAATCTGAAAGAAGACGAAACCACCTATCTCGATCCGCTGGTCAAAATTGCGAAAAGCGGCGTCACCATGGGCGAGTTTACGGCGTCGCATTTCCTCGGCGATCTCGGCGGCGATGTGAAAACACTGTTTGAAGAGTGCAAATATTAGAGCGTTATGTGCGCTATGAGTCGTTTTGATCGTACAGAAAAGAAGACGAAACGATCGCGGGTCTTGCGCAATGAAATGCCGACGGCTGAAGTTATGTTGTGGTCGAGGCTGAAAAATCGCCAGCTGGAAGGGTTTCGTTTCCGGCGCCAGCACCCTGTCGGGTCTTATTTTCTCGATTTTTATTGTCCGAAAATAAAACTCTGCATCGAGCTTGATGGCGACCAGCATGGGCAAGAATCTGTTTTGCGAAAAGATCAGCAAAGAACCGGATTTTTAGCGACGAAGAACATCACGGTTTTGCGCTTTTGGAATGATGAAGTTTATAAAACCCTTGAAGGCGTCATTGGTGCGATTTCTGAACAGGCGCTGTATTTGAGGAAAGAAGCTGCAAGCCAGCCGGGTGGTGTTTCCTCCCCTTGAAAAGGGGAGGTGGCCAGCCGCATTTTGCGGCTGGACGGTGGGGATCGTGTGTGATCCCCCTCGTCATCCGGGGCTTTTGCCCCGTCTGACACTCCCCCTTTGTAAGGGGGAGAAAGGCTCGTTGAGAGTGAAGGTGTAAAACAACAACGAATGACCAGCCGCCTCGACGTTTTTGGCGATACTTCTGACGCCTGCGCTGCGCTCGCTAAAAAAGACGCCTCGCTCGCCCGGGCGCTCGATGCGATTGAAAAACCTCACATCAGACGCCGCCCCGGCGGCTTCGAAGCGCTGTTCCGCATCATTGTCGAACAACAGGTTTCCGTGCCGAGCGCGCAGGCGATCTGGGCGCGCTGTCAGGCGGGCATGGACTGCGCCGATCCCGTGCATGCGCTTCGTCAGGGTGAGGACGGCTTGCGCAGTTTCGGATTGTCGGGACCAAAGGTCCGATATGTAACGGCCCTTGCCGATCATTGGACGTCAGGCGACATCGACGAGGAAAAGCTCAACAATTTGAGCGATGAAGACGCCTCTATTGCGTTGCAAAAGATCAAGGGCGTCGGGCCGTGGACGGCGGCGATCTATCTCCTCTTCTGCGAAGGCCGTGTCGATATCTGGCCGCCGGGGGATGTGGCGCTTCTCGGCGCCTATCGCGCCACGCGCCGACGCGGCCCTGAGCCGGACATGAAATTCCTTGATTCCCGTTCGGCGAAATGGCGGCCCTATCGGGGCGTTGCGGCGCATATTCTCTGGACTTATTACGCCCACATACGCGGGCGCACGCCAATTTAAAAAACCTCGCCGTTAAGCCGCGATCGCTGGCTGCAAATGGCGTGTTTCTGCGCTTCCGGTGCTTATGTGCCTCGGCGCACACTGCGCTCCGGTTCTCAAAACAAGCCATTTTCGCACAGCGCTTGCGACATTCCGGCGGGTTTTCATTGATTTTTGAGACTGTTGCGAAAATATCCCCTAAACC
>JAUIEG010000820.1 GCA_030428745.1 Alphaproteobacteria bacterium | reverse complement strand
ATCTTGGCGCTGCGCTGGTCGCGGCCGGTCTCGGGGTCGACGGCGCCAGGGGAAACTGGTGCGCCGGGGCGTAGCGCTGATCAGAGAACGCCTGCGGTCGCCATTCCATGCGCAAAAAAGCGTACGGCTCCAGCTCTCTGTTATAGTCTTCACTCGAGAATGTATCGGGAGAAAGTATGACAGGCTTTTACGAAGCGCCGCCGGTGGACGACCGCGCCATTTGGGATCTCTGGCTTTCCATGCACTATTTTCCGGCGGCGACGGCGGTGCAGGAAGCGGGCGTTTTTGAAGCGCTTGAAAGCGCACCCATGGGGCTCGATGACCTCGCAAACAAACTTTCTCTTAATTCTAAAGCGCTGGGCGTGATCATGTCCCTGGTTTCATCCTTGGGGCTTGTGCAGCGCCGCGAAGGCGTGTGGCGTTTGACGCCCCATGCCCGCACCTATCTGCTCGCCGATACGACTTATTCCTGGTCGCCCCTTTTTAACGTCTACAAAAACGGTACGCCGCTTCACGCTGAGCTTTTGTCGTTGCTGAAAACGGGGAAGACCCCGCGCCAGGACAAGCCGTCGGATGGTTGGGAGGAAGGGAAAGTGCCGCCTGACGCGGCGCGCAGCATCGCAAAATTCATGCATGCCCATTCGCTGCCGGCGGCGGTGGCGGCGGCGCGGTCCGGCGCCTTTGACGGCGTTAAAAAACTCCTCGATGTGGGCGGCGGCTCGGGCGTTTTCGCTATTGCGGCGGCGCAGCGCAATCCGTCGCTGACCGCCACGATCATGGATCTCGACACGATGTGCGATGCGGCGCGGGAGCTCTTCGTCGCGTCATCCGGCGTTGAGGACCGGGTGAATACGCTTGCCGTCGACATGTTCCGGGAGGATTGGCCCGCAGGGTATGACGCGCTTTTCTTTTCCAACGTCTTTCATGACTGGGACGATGAAATCAACGCGCAGCTTTCGAAAAAGTCTTTCGACGCTCTGCCGTCAGGCGGGCGCATTTTGCTTCATGAAATTATCATGAGCGACAATGAAGACGGGCCGGTCACGCCCGCGTCTTTCTCCGTCCTCATGCTGCGCGGAACCAAAGGCAAACAATATACGCTTCGTGAGCTGACGAACTTCCTTGAGAGCGCAGGGTTTACGGGCGTCGAAGCGGTGCAGACAAGCCCCTATTATTCGATTATTTCTGCGAAAAAACCTTAGGCGTGCCGCGCGCCGACTGACGAAAAGCGCATGGTCTGACGGCGTAAGCCGTCAATATCGGTAATGCGCAACGATCCGTAATGGGTTTCTACAAGGCCCATGGACTGAAATTCGGAGAGAATTTTATTCACGGCCTGGCGCGAAGCCCCGACCATAACGCCAAGGTCCTTTTGCGCGATTTTGAGCTCCATCACAGAGCTGCCCCGGGCGCGTTCGCCTGCGGCGAGAAACGCAAGGCGCGACGCCACACGCGCCTGCAGGGGAAAGATGGTGGCCACTTCGAGGGACATGATGGAGGTGCGGGCGATCTTCGCCACATAGCTGAGAAGCACCGTCTCCAGCGCAGGATATTTTTGTCGAAGGTCGTTTAGCTGGC
>JAUIEG010000819.1 GCA_030428745.1 Alphaproteobacteria bacterium | reverse complement strand
TTGTGATAGTGGCCGTGGTGACGGTGATGATGGCCGTGATAACCGCGAGCGGAAGCCGTTGAGACCGCGCCAAGCGCGAGGCTCGCCGCGGCGAGCGAGAGAATGAGTTTGCGGGCCATAACGCCTCCCAAAACAATTCCAAGAACCCTCCGCCGGAAGAGAGGCGGAGAAACTGAACCATGACGCTATTTTGTCTTGGTTTGTGTCGAGAATGAGGCAAAAGGCGTGCCGGAAACGCACAACTCTGAGAGCGAATGTTAACCGAGAATTGCCCGCGCCTTCACGCAATCATCGGCGATCTGGGCCTTGAGGGCGTCGAGGCCGTCGAATTTCTGCTCATCCCGGAGGAAGGCGACAAAAGCGACCTCGATCTCGCGCCCGTAAAGATCACCATCGAAGTCGAACAGATAGGTCTCAAGAAGCGGCGCGTCCGAGCCCACGGTCGGGCGGCGGCCGAAATTGGAGACCGAGCCATAGGTCTTTCCGTCAACCGTCGTCCTCGTGACATAGACGCCCTTGCGCGGCTCAATGAGCTCGCCAAGGATCAAATTCGCCGTCGGGAAACCAATGGTCCGGCCCACCTTGCGGCCTTCGGCGACAACGCCGGTCACGGACCAGTCGCGCCCCAGCATGGCCGCCGCCTTTTCTACGGCGCCGTCCTGAAGCGCCGCCCTGACCGCGCTTGACCCGAACTTCTCCGTATCCGGCGTTTCTGACAGAACCTCAGCGAGCGTCACCTTCAGGCCCGCCGCTTCGCCTAACGTTTTCAGGGCTGCGCCATCGCCGGCGCGCCCCTTGCCGAAACGGAAATCAGCGCCGGTGACAACACCCGCAAGACCGAGCCTGTCTTTGAGAATGTCATTGACGAACGCCTCCGGCGTCATGGACGCAAGCGTCTTGTCGAAAGTAAGGGCGTAAATTTCCTGTGCCCCCGCCGCCCGCAACAAGGCGTCGCGCTTTGCCGGCAGGGTCAGCAGAAAAGGCGGATCATCAGGACGGAAATAGCGGCGCGGATGCGGCTCGAACAAGACGGCGCCGGCAGCGGCGCCATGGGACCGCGCAAACGCCACCGTTTGCGTCAGCAGATATTGATGGCCGAGATGAACGCCGTCGAAGTTGCCTAAAGCCGCAATAATGTTTTGGCCGCCTACCATTTGAGCGCCTCCGCAACGCCCATGGCGTGAAGGCCCGCCTCCTCAAGTTTCGCCGCCACCGCACCGGCGTCGCGCGCACCCTCATGCACACCGCCGTCGCCCGCGATCATCAGAACGTCGATATTTTGATTGTTGGCGCCCTGGATATCGGTTTTGAGACCGTCCCCCACCGCCAGGATGCGCGCACGGTCCGTGGCGCCGCGCAACGCCTCGATCCGGTTGAGCGCGAGATCGTAAATCGGCGCATGGGGCTTGCCGCCATAGACGACTTCACAGCCGAACTCTTTGTAGATTTCCGCAAGCGCGCCGGCGCACCAGATCAGCCGCCCGCCCCAGTTCACGACAATGTCGGGATTGGCGCAGATCATGGGCAGCCCTCGCGCCGCGGCCCGTTCTAACAGATCGCGATAATCGTCCGGCGTTTCATGA
>JAUIEG010000102.1 GCA_030428745.1 Alphaproteobacteria bacterium | reverse complement strand
CCGTCTTCAATGACAAGCGCCGGGGCCTCGATGAACCGGCCCGTTTGCGGATCGAGCATACGGCCTGCGGTCAGATAAACGGTCTCCGCCGCCGCCGGCGCCGCCGCCAGCGAAACGGCGATCGCCGCTGCAAAACCCTTTTTCATAAAGCCCCCGTCTTTCATATTTTCATTGTTGATGGCGGCATCGTCATCATTAACCACGAGACGCGTCAACCAGAAAGGCGCGGCTGTCTACAAATTGTAAACGCCGGTTAAACTTACTTTCAGGCATTTTCGCCACTCAGGAAAGGTCCTCATTCGCGCGCAAACAGGCGTCCGGCGCCATCAGTCCAATTTTAACAATTACCGGCCGCTTAACCACGTTTCCTTACCTCCCCTTAACGACAAGCGCCGCAATCTGTCGTGTGCATCAGTAGTGTTTCGGGGAGTTCCCTATGCTGGTTAAAGATACCGGTATAGTCGGCGAGGATAAATCGGCGAAGCGTTCGCCTTTCGATCTAAGACCGACCATCAAAAGTTTCGCAGGCAACAGAGATGGCAACATCTTCTTTCTGTTTGCCTTCATGGCGACGGTCCTTTTCCTGTTCGCAGGCGGCGCCGTCGACTACACCCGATGGAATGCGGTGCGCGCTGACATGGTGGAATCCATGGACGCCGCGTCACTGGCGCTAGCGCAGTTGAACGCCACCGATCCTGACCTGACCGACGCACAGCTGAAGGAATATGGCCGCAAGTTTTTCGAAGCCAACTTCAACTACGAACACACGCTGGAGCCAGGCTGGAACATCGAATTCGGTCTCGACAACAATGCGGTCATCATCACCTGCATTTCAGGCAAGATCGAAACCTATCTTCTCGGCGTTGCGGGCATTCACGATCTGGATATCGGCAAATGCGTGGAGATCACCAAGAAAGGCTCCGGCCGGGTTGAGCTTGCGCTTGTTCTCGACGTGACCGGCTCCATGGGCGATCCCGCATCGGGTGATGATGAAGACAAGATTGAAAGATTGAAAGACGCCGTCGAAACCATGCTTGACGTCATGTATGGCGCCGACGCGACAAGTGAAAACCTGAAAATTGGCGTTGTTCCGTTTAACGCGAACATCAATGCTGGCGGTTCCACGGGCTGGAACAGCGCATGGGCGGACACCGGCGCGAACGCCTATTATCACGGCCGCAGATTCTTCCATGTCGACGAATCCGGCAATGTCGATATGAACACGAAGGTCAACCACTTCACACTCTACGACACCACGCCAGGCCTGTCATGGCAGGGTTGTGTCGAGGCGCGTCCCTACCCTCTGGATGAAATCGACGTTCCGCCAGGAGCATCATTCTCCTCATCGGACCTGAACGCCTATACAGCCAATCCATCTGAGTACGCCGGAAGCGGCAACCCTCAGGAATCGAAAATATACGACGCGTTTAATGATGCGCCCGACTTCACGCTTGATGTCAGCGCCTTGACGGATTCGGACAATTTCAACTGGGTTCCGGTGTTCCTGCCTGATGAGGTTGACTGCAACAACGGCGAAGATTGCGAAAGCGACAGCAGCTATTCCAGCCAAAGCGGCACTACCTCATATGGTACGCCATGGCACGGATATTATTTCGACGATCCTGACGATGACGACTCCCACTCGTCTGGACGCAGTATTAACGAAACGTCCTACAACAACTACTACTTCGTGAACGACAACAATTACACGCATGCTGGCAATGCTCAGTTCGATAAGTATGCGAAAATTGTGCACTACTTCCGCGACGTGCTCCAAGGCAATGTCACAGATACCGCCTTTGTCGATTTCCTGAATGAGCGGTCAGTTACGACCTCGCCCTTGAGCTCGGGCAATCATGGCGCCGCCCGCCAGGAATGGTTGTTGCGCATGTCCTATGTCGGCTGGTGGGATCCGGCCACATCAACCTATAAGGGCAAATACGACACGCCGAATTCCAGCTATTTAAACGCCGAGATGGATTGCCCGGCGCCAATCCTGCCGCTGACCAATGTTCGTCAGACGGTTCAGGACCATGTCGACTCGCTGGTTCCGAACGGCAACACGGATATCGCCCACGGTGCGGCCTGGGGGTGGCGTGTCCTTTCCAAAGAGGCCCCGTTCACCGAAGGCATCGGCCCGGGAGATCCTGACTACGAAAAGTGGCAGAAGGCTATTGTGATCATGACCGACGGTGAACAAGTCGTTGGCAGTGATAGTAATACGCATTGGGGAACCACACAGGGCCAGTATGGTTTCGCTATTGAAGAACGCATGGGCGACGGCATCAATACACGAAATGAAATGCGAGATGAACTCGACGAAAAACTATTGCGTGTTTGTTATCGCATGAAATCTGAAGGCTATCTTGTCTATACCATCATGTTCGGCCTCAACAGCACATCAACGGCAAATGTCTTCAAGGCGTGCGCGACACGACCTACGGCGCCGTATTTCCATGACGCTGTCGATGGCGATGACCTTGAAGAAGCATTCGGGGAAATCGCCGCCGATCTCGTGAACCTGCATATCAGTAAATAGGGAAGCTGGAGCCATGTTCGCAAAGTCACGGCTCAATTGGGCGGAGCGCCTAGCGCGGCGGGAATTCGAAAAGGATTCCCGCGGCTCGACAGCGGTCGAATTTTCCATCATCGCGCCAATCTTCCTGATGATGATGTTCTCGATCTTTGAAGTCGGCTGGTTCTTTTTCGCCAATTCAGTTGTCGATGCGACAGTCGGCGATGCTGCGCGCCGCATCAAGACGGGTCAGGTGCAAAAGTCGTTCGGCGATATGGATGACAAATATGATGAAATGTACGAAGACATTTGCAATGTTCTCGACGTTTTCGGCGCCTGCAACAACCGTTTGACGATTGAAGTTGACACCTACACATCCTTTTCTCAGCTAGCAGCGGATAACACGCCAGCGACATGCGCCGACGCCCCGCCCGACGATGTTGCGGCCATTCCTTTCAATCCGGGTGATGAGCTGGAGATCGTCCGGGTTCGGATTTGCTACCTTTATACGACTCTCAATCCGGCGATTGGCCTCAATCTTTCCGAACCAGGCACCAACAAGCGTCGCCTGATCTCCACGGCGATTTTTCGGAACGAGCCATATGAGCTCAACAACAGGGACGATTGAGGCGCCTCATGATGATCCGTATCAGAAATACAGTCACAGGGCTTCGCCGCAATGAAAGCGGTCTGGCGGCGACGGAGTTCGCCATGCTGCTGCCGGTGCTGGTGTTGCTCTTTTTCGGTCTTGTGGAAGCTTCCACGGCGATGACGGTGAACCGCAAGGTGGCGATTTCCGCGAATACGCTCGCGGACCTCACCGCACAGTCGGAATTCCTGATTGATGACGACATGGACGATCTCTTTGACGGGGTGAAATCGATTGTCGAACCCAACGATTCCTCCGGCATGGCTTTGCGGCTAATCTCCGTCGTACGGGATTCCGAAGGCGATCCGATCGTCCACTGGAGCCGGGCTTCTGACGGCACCACGCCATATGCTGCTGGCGACTATTACACGACCCTCGACGATGAGGACGTTCTCAGCGACGTCGGCTCTCTCGTCGTGGTCGAGATGACCTACACCTATGTGCCAAGCATCACGAACCATGTGATGGAGACACCGATCGTATTCGACCGGACGACAATCCGTTGGCCGCGCGTATCCAGCAAGGTGCAGCTTTGTGACGATCCCGACGCTGACGGCGAACCGGATAACTGCACCAGTTAGCGGTCAACTTACGCGCGCTAGCGCGTCAGTGGCTTATATTTAATCCGCTTCGGCACATCGGCGTCGGCTCCAAGCCGGCGCTTTTTGTCTTCCATATAGTCTTCGAAATTGCCTTCGAACCATTCCACATGGCTGTCGCCTTCAAAGGCGAGGATGTGGGTGGCGATGCGGTCAAGAAACCAGCGGTCGTGTGAGATGATAACAGCGCATCCGGCGAAATCGTCGAGCGCGCTTTCCAGCTCGCGCAACGTGTCCACATCGAGATCGTTAGTGGGTTCGTCGAGCAGGAGAAGATTAGCGCCTTCAGTCAGCATCTTGGCGAGCTGCACGCGGTTGCGTTCACCGCCTGACAGATCGCCGACTTTTTTCTGCTGATCCCCGCCCTTGAAGTTGAACCAGCCCACATAGGCGCGGGACGGAATTTCCCGCTTGCCGAGCTGGATGACGTCAAGCCCGCCGGAAATCTCCTCCCACACATTGTGCTTGGGATCGAGATCCTCGCGGCTTTGGTCCACATACCCCATCTTCACGGTTTCGCCGACGCGCAAAGCGCCCTCGTCTGGCGTTTCCTGGCCTGTCAGCATTCGGAAAAGCGTTGTTTTACCGGCGCCGTTGGGGCCGATCACACCGACAATGCCGCCCGGCGGCAATTTGAAGGAAAGCCCATCAAACAAAAGCTTGTCGCCGAAGCCTTTTTTGAGATCATCAGCCTCGATCACCACGCCGCCAAGGCGCGGACCGGGCGGAATCTGGATCTGGGCTGTGTTGATGTCTTCTTTCGACGCCTTGTTGAGAAGCTCGTCATAGGCGTTGATGCGCGCCTTGGATTTCGCCTGCCGGGCTTTCGGGCTGGCCTTGATCCATTCCGACTCGCGGTCGAGCGACTTTTTCCGATTGCCCTCTTCGCGCTTTTCCTGCTCCAGGCGCTTGCGCTTCTGCTCAAGCCATGAGGAATAATTGCCTTCGAACGGAATGCCCCGGCCCCGGTCGAGTTCGAGAATCCATCCCGTCACATTGTCGAGGAAGTACCGGTCGTGGGTGACGAGCACCACGGCGCCCGGAAACTCACGCAAGTGATGTTCAAGCCAGGCGACGGATTCTGCGTCGAGGTGGTTGGTCGGTTCGTCGAGCAAAAGGAGATCGGGTTTGGACAATAAAAGCCGCGCCAGCGCCACCCGGCGTTTCTCGCCGCCGGAAAGCTTGTCGACCGGCCAGTCGCCCGGCGGACAGCGCAGCGCTTCCATCGCCATTTCAATTTTCGAATCAATGTCCCAGCCGTCAGCCGCATCAATCTCTTCCTGAAGCTTGGACATTTTCTCCATCAGCTCGTCGGAGTAGTTCTCGCCGAGCTCCATGGAGACGGCGTTGAACTCATCAATCTTCGCCTTGATCTCGCCAACGCCCTCCATGACGTTTTCAAAGACGTTTTTCGAGTTATCGAGCTCCGGCTCCTGCGCCAGATAGCCGACTTTCGCGCCATCGGCGGCGTAGGCCTCGCCGTTAAATTCCTTGTCCACCCCGGCCATGATCTTCAAAAGCGTCGATTTACCCGCGCCATTGACCCCGACGACCCCGATTTTGGCGTCGGGAAAGAACTGTAAGTGTATGTCTTCCAATATCTTTTTGCCGCCGGTGAATTGTTTCGACAGACCCGACATGAAGTAGATATATTGATATTTAGCCATAAATAGCCTTGAGGCTCCTTGAGGGTGTTTTTCGTTGCAGGAGGGGAACAGCGCCGCGTCTTATCCCCGAAAGCTCGTCATTTCAACGCAAACCGGCGTTTTCGATCCGTCTCACATCGCCTATATAGGCACTGGATAACCACGGGCGGGCGGTTTTAGCGCCGACGGGTATAACAATAAGACTGGAATGGGGAAGTTCGAAGATGGGGTATGTTGATAAGACACTGGCCGGGGGCGAGGAGATCATTCACCGCGCCAACTTCAACTGGACCTACAGTTTTTTTCCCATGATGTGGTTTGCTTTGGGCGCTGCGTCGCTGGCGTTGATTTTCTACATTCAGTTCGCCGCGGGACACTCATTTGAGAGTTTGAAAGTGGCCTGGTGGTCAGCAGGCGTCGCCGGCGCATGCGGTGCGCTTATTCTGATCAACCATCTGATCATTCTCATAACGACCGAGATCGCCGTCACGACCTATCGTTTTGTTTACAAGACCGGCCTCATTTCACGGAACACACAGGAAGTGAGCCTCAACAAGATTGAGGAAATCACCCTCCACCAATCCATTTGGGGACGGCTCTTGAGCTACGGAAAACTCGTGCTGCGCGGCACGGGCGTCGGCGTCATCACCCTGCCCGATCTCGATGACCCGATCCGCCTGCGCAAAATTATCGAAAACGCAAAGTCAGCGCTCCGCTCCGATCAGCGCGAGCGTCGCCGCATCAATGACGATGATGACGACTAAAGACACCTATTGCCGTAGGGCGCCGTAAGCGATGGCTTTGACGCCGAAGCGCGCCCGCGACGGTTTGATGTATGGGTTCGGTTGCGCCTGCGCCAGCGTTATATAGCCGACGCCAAGCTCAGTGTTGATTGAAAACCAGGTGTCCCAGTAACCGGCCCAACCCCAGTCGCCGGCCGCGGCCACCTCGCTCGTATAACCGGGCTCCAGCACCACTGAGCCGCCAAGCCCGAAGGTAGTGCCGGAGGCGATCCAGTTTGGCGGACGCGCGGCTTCGGGCGTATGGTCCGCAGTCATCAGTTTGACAGTCTGCGGCGACAGAATGCGGGCGCCGTCAAGCGTTCCATAATTCAACAGCATGCGCATGAAACGCGTGTAGTCGTGAACGTCGGAAAGTAGCCCCGCCCCGCCGGACATCACACCGAAGGGGATATCATTGATTCCCTTGGCGAGACCGGTTCCGCCGGAGCGCACCATCTCGCCGTTTTCATTAAATTCAATGACGATGGCGAGGTCTTCCAGATCCGCTTCATCCATGAAAAATTCAGTCTCGGTCATGCCGAGCGGTTCAAAAATATTCTCGCTAAGATAGTCATCAAGCGGCTTGCCGGTAGCGGCTTCGATCAGGCAACCAAGCACATCGATTGAATAGCTGTATTCCCACTTCGTTCCCGGATCGTAAAGCAGCGGCACAGCAGCAATCTGGTCGATGCGCTCGCACAGTGTTCCGTCGGTGCTGAAGAGATTGGCGTCGAAATACGCCTTCTCAAGGTCGGTGTTTTGCGTGAAGCCATAGCCGATGCCCGCCATATGGGTGAGCAGGTCATGCACCGTTATCGGACGGGACGCCCGCCGCGTCTCGAACTCGCCATCGCTGTTTAAGTCCCGCGACGTCGCGACACGCGCATCATTATAGCTATCTATATAAAGCCCCGCCGGATCGTTGAGATTGATAACGCCGCGATCCACAAGCTGCATGACGGCGACGGAGATGATCGGCTTGGTCATGGACGCGAAGCGGAAGCGCGTATCGAGGGTCATCGGCGTCTCATTGAACGGATCCGCCTCGCCCACTGCGGTTTGATAGGCGACGCCGTCGCGCGTGACGACCGCGGCGACAAAACCGGCGCGCACGCCCTCGTCAACTTCCTTCTGAAGAACCGCGTCAATGCGTTTCAGATGTTCCTTGTGGATGGCGTTTTGCGGCGCCTCGACCGAAACGACGCGGCCAGTGGTTTCCGGTGCGCAGGCGCCGAGGGTGAGAAGCGATCCGACGGCGATCGCCGGCAATGCGTGTCTGGTGAAGTTCCTCATGAGGTCCCCTCCTCTATGGGCGCGTTACTTTCCGAAGCTCTGTTCAATGATGGCTTCGAGCGCCTGCTGGTCAATCTCGTCAAACATAGCCTTTTGATCGCTGTCAACGTCGAGAACGGCGATCAGCGCGCCTTTCCTGTCGACGACCGGCACAACGATTTCAGACTGCGAGCGCGCATCGCAAGCGATATGTCCGGGAAAGGCGTGAACGTCTTCAATGCGTTGCGTCTTAAGCTGCGCCGCCGCCGCGCCGCACACGCCCTTTCCGAAGGGAATGCGCAGGCAGCCCATCGTTCCCTGATAGGGGCCGATCACAAGCTCTTCCGGTTTTTCCGGATCGACCAGATAGAACCCCGTCCAGAAATAATGATCGAAGGCGTGATGGAGGATATTTGAGACCGTCGCCATGCGTGCGATGACATTCGGCTCACCGTCGATGACGGCGGCGATTTCTTTCGCCGTCTCTTTATAGCGTTCTTTTTTTGCGTCTTTGTACATGGATCAAACTTCGGGCGAGGCGATGAGAATGGCAAGGCCGATCAGGGTCACAACTGCGCCAGCCATGACTTGGGGCGCGACCCAGCCGGAGCCGGCAAGCTCCTCCATCAAGATCACATAGCCCGGCGTCAGCAGCATATAGGCGTTGGCTTTCGCCGCCGGGATGCGCAAAAGCGCGAATTGCAACAGGAAATAAGCGCCTGCCGTCGTCGCAATCGCCAAATAGAAAATACAGAGCCAGACGATCGCCGGCAAATGCGCCCAGTCTGTCTCCAGCAGCGCCGGGGCGCCGA
>JAUIEG010000101.1 GCA_030428745.1 Alphaproteobacteria bacterium | reverse complement strand
CGGTGATCGCGAAGCGGTCGACTTTCGTCAGCACGTCGCCGTCTTTCAATGCCGGCGCTTGGCGGGTTTCGACGCGCCCTTCGCCCAGATTGTCCTTGCGGACGATGAATTCGCTGATGCTCGTCATGTCGGCCTCTTTCCGTTTCGTTGAGGCTAACATCCCGGCACGCAAAGGTTGAGCGTTAAGCGCAGAAAATCACGGCGCGCGCGAAAAGCGGGGCTTAAGCCCTTGTTCGGTGAATAGTTATCCACGGGGTGTTGCCCCGGGCCTATCCTTGCGGCGTGCGGCCCCATGCGCATGCGTGTGGCGTCATAGATGTGATGATGGGCGCGAAAGCGGCGCTGATCGTGTCAGGAGCAGGAAATCGCGTGGAACAATTTTGTGAAATACGGGTGGCGAAGAACGGCAAGCTCAACGATTCCGCCGCTTCTTCCCGGCAGAAAGAAGAGAGGGAGAGATTTTCGCGATTGTTCCACGCTTGCGCGTTTTTCTGCGCGGCGCAACTTTCAGGCGAACTCAACATGATCCGGCGCCTTGAAGGCTTCACGGCTGAGCTTCATCCTCAAGGACTGCGCTTCTCCGCCTCGCCCAAGGGAAAACTGAAGCCGCGTATCGCCGGTTTTCCGGAAACCGATTTTTTCAAGCACACGCCCCGATGCAGGGTTGTCGGCGAAGTGTCCCGCGAGAAGCGTTTCAGCGCGCAACGTGGAGAACGCGAAATGGGAAACGGCGTGCGCCGCCTCTGTCGCGACGCCTCGTCCGCGCGCTGGCAGGGATACCCAGTAGCCGAGTTCGAACAGAATGTTGGTAATGCGCATCACGCCGCAACAGGCGATAATCGTATCCTGCTCGCAAACGGCGAACGCATGCTCCTTGCCGTTTCGGAAGGCCGCCGCCGCCGTCTTGGTGAAAATTTCGGCGTCCTCAAGCGTATAGGGGTAGGGGATGCGCGCGGTGTTGCGCGCGATCATTTCGTCATTGCAAAGCGCCGCGAAAGCGGGGGCGTCGTCGACGTCGACCGGGCGCAGGAGAAAGCGGTTTGTTTTGATGAAAGTCATTGAACACCTTGGGAACACCTAGTCCAAAAAGAAAGAAGGCGCCCGGAGGGCGCCTTCTTTCAGAAACTTTCAATCAGCGGCGCCAGGAGCGCCGTTATGCGGCGCGATCAGTTTTCGCCAGTAATCACGGACACGAAGTTCTTACCGCCGCGCTTTTGCGCGAACGACACTTTGCCGCCGGAAAGGGCGAAGAGGGTGTGATCCTTGCCGATGCCGACATTATCGCCGGGATGGTACTTGGTGCCGCGCTGGCGCACGATGATGTTGCCCGGAACGACGCCTTCGCCGCCGAACTTTTTCACGCCGAGACGACGACCAGCCGAGTCGCGTCCGTTACGGGATGAACCGCCTGCTTTCTTATGTGCCATCTCTTACTCCTATTCGCCTTTGGCGAGTTTCTTCGCCTGTTCAACCCAGCCTTCGCGCTCGATGCGGCCTTTGAAGGAGAGTTTTTCGTCGAACTCTTCAATGTCTTTCGGGCCCCAGGCGGCGATCTGTGCGAACGACGTCACGCCGGCGTCAATCAGTTTTTCCTCGAGCACCGGGCCGACGCCGGAAAGAAGCTTCAGATCGTCCGCGCCCGCCGCCGCTTTTTTGGTTTCGGCTTTCGGCGCGTCTTTCTTGGGTTCTTCTTTTTTCGGGGCCGCTTTCTTCGCCGCCGGCTTCGGCTTGGCGCCGTCGGTCAGGATGTCCGTCACTTTCAGGACAGTCAGGTGCTGACGGTGGCCGGCCTTGCGGCGATAATTCTGGCGGCGGCGCTTTTTGAAGACGATGATCTTCTTGTCGCGTTTTTGTTCAAGGATTTCGGCGGCGACCGAAGCGCCGTCGACCATCGGCGCGCCAACGGTGACGTCCGCGCCTTCGCCCAGCATCAGGACGTCGCCAAGCGTGATGACGTCGCCAGCCTCGCCAGGCAGGCGCTCAACCTTCAAAATATCGTCTTTGGAAACGCGGTATTGCTTACCGCCAGTCTTCACGACTGCGTACATATCCGACTCCGTGAGGCGCTTTTTCCGGCCTCAGTGTCCTTTTTCGCCCCGGTTTCTGTCGCCCGGTTGTTGATTGGAGCGCGGTCTCTAGCCCGCGAGGGCGGGGCCGTCAAGCCGGAAAAATGGCGGAGAGAGAGTCCGCGATCTGTCAAGCGGAACGAAAGCAACCAATTGAATATAAAGAGAAAAACTTTTCATCGAGTAGCGGAATGTGTAGCAAAATGTGTAGCAAAAAAACTGATCAACTATTTAAGGGTATGATTGTAATGGACCGCTTGCCGTCAACCGATTTGCCCTAATGAAGCGGGTTTGCCCACATAATCAAGAATCGTGGCCAAGCAACCTATCCAATGCACGTTGAAGCCATCCTTTTGATCTATTTGACTCGGAAGCTTTCGCTCGCGTCAGGTTGCGGGAGCCACCCGAGCGCCCGTACCAATCCGATTTCTGGGCCTGACCATGGTGGCGCCCCGCTTGAATTTTCTCTTCATCCCAATCGCCGGCCCAAACAATCCGGTTTGCGGTGATCAAATAGTGAGACCGACACGGAAACCCCCAATTGCCGACAGAGGGTCTCATTGTCACGGAGACCCCGTCAAAAGTCATCTTCCAGTTCGTCGGGTGCAAAGGAAGCACAACCTTCTCACCGCATCCGCACGCGCATTTGTGCGCGGTGGTCGCGTACTCGATGGAGATGTAAAGAACGCCCGGTTCCAGATATTTAGGAATAAACTCCACAAACCGCGGCGTTAGGTCCTCGATTGTCGCCGTCATGCCGCTTCCCGGATCATGGTGTGGGTCTCAACCTGATAAATCCATACCGGCTCGCCGAAGCTGGCGTAGAACCCACGATGTCCCTTCCAGAGTTGAACCGCCATATCGGCATTCAGACTATTCATGTCCGACACCTGAATATTAGCAGTGTAAACTTCATCCTCACCTGAATTGTTGAGCGGGATATGCGGCCGGATCGCGTCACGGGTTTCATGCGTGCTAAGAACAGCGCGAAGAGTGCCGCCGATGCCTCGTGATCCGAGGTGCAGTCCCATACCGACATCAACGAAGGCGATCTGCATCGCCTCCAGCTTAGCAATTACTTTTGCCTTGGCCGGACCCGCGTCCATGGAGACGAAGGCGAATGTCGCGCCATCGAGATGGTGGAGATTGTCTGCGCGAAGACTGATGGGATGAGGAATAATACCGTTCTTCATCTGGGCATAGCGGCGAGCATGGTATTCCACCTTATGCGGCGGTGGCTGTAGTTCCGATCGCGCGGGAGCGCCAGGCGAGCGAAACGCATTGTGTGGGTAGAATTTGTCACCATCAAACAACCGGATCTCGTCGACGGGAGTCTTGGAAACATGATCAAGGATATATGAGCCGGTGCCGCCAAGCCCGATGAGGGCGACGATTTCGCCTTTAAACAACTTGGAGAGCTGCGAGATTCCCGCCCGTGCCGATGCGCTATCGGGGAAGGCGAAGGGATCGTTTTCTGAGGCGCTTGGCGACAAGGCTCCCACCTTCGATGTCGCCGTTGGATCGATCGCATGAACCTCGCTTAGAATAATCGCCTCATACGTCGTCACCTTCTCGTAATAGTCACGATAGCCTCGGCGCCCGTTTGCCTCACGAGGCTTATTGGAGAAGCCGCAGCGCATATTGAGTTCGCCGAGCCTTTTGATTGTCGGGCTGGTCGGTCCGAGCGCCGCTAGCAGTCTGCCTTTGCGGTCACAGGGCGTTTCGCCTGCAAACGACATTACGTGATTACTCGGAGGAACCGTGCCTTCCGCCGTGGCGTCAAGCGGGCAAACGAAAGCGCCACGGCGAATGTTTCCGGCCGAATCCAGATAGGGAATTTCTTCGATGACAAGGTGACCGTCCTCAATTCGCACGGCATAACCATCATCGACGAGCCTTTTCAGATCCGTGCTACGATTTATCAGTTGCTGAGACATTGAAGACCATCCCTTCTACGACGCGGATTTTCCGACCTTCCAGCAGCGAACCTTCCGGCCGGCGCTTTGGCCCCCTTGAGAACGAGACCGTGAAGCAAACTTGGTCTCGCCCGAACAGTTTGGGGAATGCGAGTTTCGCGAGTTCCGAGAAGGAAATTCGTCCCTTCTCAACTGTGACCTGTTCGCCGTTCAGAATGATGTGGAGGGTGGCGTCATGCGGATCCCCCGAGCGAATCCGTTCTACGCCTTCGCGGCGCAGGCGGACCTTGCCGTCGTCGGGAATGAGGCGGTCTCCGTCTGAATCCAGATACAAATCCTGGTCATCTGAAATTTCGCCGATGACCCTTAGATCGGCAGCAGAAATCTCGTCATCGCCCCAAACGACCTCCCGTTCATTGAGGGTCGCCCGAAAGAGGCGGTCGCCTTTGAACGCCCGCAATACCGGCGATGTGTCAATATCGAGCCTGATGGTCTCATCAAGCCCGAGAACCTGGGTTCCAGCGTTCGCGTACAGGACCACCGAGAAGTCAGATGCCGGCCGATAGCGGCCTAGGTTCAGGACGTCGCGACCTGAAATTTCCGGATCATCTGTTTCCAGAATGCGATTGTCGAGGACAAGTCGATATTGGGGTCGAGAGGCAGTTTGCGCCATTGGGCTACTCCATAGTTGTTTCGCCCCAGCGCCGGGCCCAGCGAAGCTTGACGGAAAGCGCGCAGCGTGATTCTCTGTCCTAGAAGTAAGACGCTTTTCACGCATGGGACGCTTTCTGTCCCACTTGTGAAACACTTTAGGAGCACCGCCCATGAGTCGTCAAGGGGCGTGTCATGCGACACGCGTAAAATGACCCTGAACATCAATGAACTCGGAGAAATGGTGGTTGAACGCAGGGGAACGCTAGGCGTTCGGGCCGCCGCAGCTGAAATCGGGATTAGCCCATCAACATTATCGCGGATCGAAAACGGCCATGTCCCCGACCTGGCCACGTTTGCCGCAATCTGCCGATGGCTGAAAGTCGATCCAACGCGCTTCCTTGGCATGCAGGCAGCGGAGGTGAGCGAGGAATCGGCAACGGTTCATTTGCGCAAGAAGAAGACAACCTCTGTAGATACTGCCACTGCGCTCGGAGGAATGATCATTGCTGCGCAACAGGCGCTGCGTGATCTCGAAAACATCTAACAATGCGGCGTGGTTTTAAGACCCAAGCCGAGAAGTTGGCGCTGAAACACCGTTCATCGTTTGGTGTCACGGCCCAGGACCGTCTGGACCCGCGGCAGTTCTTGAACGATATGGGCCTCATTGTGTGGACCCCCGAGGAAATTCCGGGAATGGATGAATCCCATGTGCGGCAACTCACGAAGGCTGATCCCGATAGTTGGTCCGGCGTCACCGTTAGGGAAGGCGGAAAAACGGCGATCATCGTGAATTCTGCGCATCCGGTAACGCGCCAGGCCAACACGCTTATGCATGAGTGGGCGCATATAGAGCTGCGTCATAAGCCGAGCCGCGCCGACCGATCGGTCGGTGGCATACTGCTCTTAAGTGACTATCCTGCAGAGATTGAGGACGAAGCAGATTGGCTGGCGGGATGTATACTGGCGCCTAGAGAAGGACTTTTATATCATTGTGGACGAGGTTTGGCGTCTCCGGAAGTGGCCGCGCACTTCGGCATAAGCGAGCAGCTCGCTAATTGGCGCATCGGGAAGACTGGTGTTCTCCGACAGCTTGGTTTTCGCTAAACAGGGAACTGTCGGCATCGAGTGCCACTGACGGCCGCGATCGTTAAGGGGCGCACCAAGTCATCTGATGCGACGATGGTTCTAGGACTTCTTCGCGCTGCCGTTCCAATGGGATTCGTATCTAAGGCGGTCAATCGATAGAAAATTCGTAATGGTTACAGGCTGAAGTTGTTAAATTCGGTAAATGAATTACGCTCCTGACGCTTGCACATCGGCGAAATGCTTGCGCCGCAATGTTCGGATTATTTAGGCCAGACATTCAGGATGACTTCACTTGGCTAGCTTTGTGGTTCGGATGAACGCTCAATTTAGCCACCTGCGCGAGTTTGTAGAAATAATAGGAATTTGGATTAGACGGCGTTCACCCCAACCAATACATAACTTCGATCATGAACGATAAACTAGTCACGATTCAGTTGCGTAGCGACTTGACGAATGAAGTAATCAAAGCGGCGCTTGCCAAGCGCATGCGCGGCATCCCGCTCGCCGTCGGGAATCGGCTCGGTTCTGGTTAGCCAGTAGAGAACGTAGTGGCATAGAGCCTCGAAGGTGAACGATACCTCTCTTTCGATCGCAGACTGACGCAGGTCGAACGCGTCAAGGCGTTTCAGAAGGCGCGCCTCCAGCGTCGCTTTGGAGTCAGGATCGAACCAAGCGCGCAATGCCTGCTCGACGATGTGCGCTTGAGATTCGCCTGATTTGTCAGCCGCCTCGCAGAGCCGCGCATAGAGATTTGTCGGAAGCCGGACATGAACGCGGGCTTTCGTCATTGCGTGTTAAAAGTCCGGGAGTAAGTCCGGGTCGCCCCGATCGAGCGCTGCGGCGCGGCGGACCGCATTGAGATGCTTATCGCCGACGGGATCAGCCGGTTCGTCCCCTTCGATATCCTGCGTCGACTCCGGCGCACGATACGGCGTGGCGGGAGCGAGCGGCAGTTCCGGCTCCTGAACCAGTTTCCGTTCCGGCCCGTCATCCGCACCCTGACCGTCAGGACCGCTGTCATCGTCCGGTCCTTTGGCGCCCGTCCAGACTGGCGGTTCGCCATCGTCATCGCGCGGCTGGCTCGGCGCTTCGGGTAGGACGCGGCTCGTGAAGTTCCGGTCTTCGTAATAGCGCAGCTTTTTGGCGCGAACGGGCGGCGAACCGGAGGCGAGGACAATCTCGTCATCCGGAGGGAGCTGCATTACCTCGCCGGGCGTGATGAGGGCGCGCTGGGTTTCCTGACGCGAAACCATCATGTGGCTTAACCAGGGCGCGAGACGGTGGCCGGTAAAATTCTTTTGAGCGCGCAGTTCGGTGGTCGTGCCGATGGCGTCGGAAACGCGCTTCGCCGTGCGTTCATCATTGGTGGCGAAGGCGACCCGGACATGACAATTGTCGAGGATCGAATTGTTCGGCCCGTATGCTTTTTCGATCTGGTTTAGAGACTGCGCGATCAGGAAGGACCGGATGCCATATCCCGACATGAAGGCGAGGGCGCTTTCGAAGAAATCGAGCCGGCCGAGCGCCGGAAACTCATCGAGCATCAACAGTAGTTTCCGGTGCGATGGTCCCGGCAACTCTTCGGTGAGGCGCCGGCCGATCTGATTGAGGATTAGGCGCATCAAGGGTTTGGTGCGCGATAGGTCCGACGGCGGCACGACGAGATAGAGGGAGATCGGCTGCTTTGCCGTCATCAAATCCTCGATCCGCCAGTCAGACCGGCTGGTGACGTCGGCGATGACCGGATCGCGATAGAGCGATAGGAAGCTCATGGCGGTGGAGAGTACGCCGGAGCGCTCGTTTTCCGACTTATTGAGGAGTTCGCGCGCCGCCTGGGCGACGATCGGGTGAACGCCGGCGGCGCCGAGATGCGGCGTCGTCATCATGGCGCGCAAGGTGGCGGCGAAGGTCCGGTCCGGATCTGACAGGAGGCGGGCGCATCCCGCTAGTGTCTTGTCTTTCTCCGCATAGAGGACGTGTAGGATGGCGCCGACCAGCAGCGAGTGTCCGGTCTTCTCCCAATGGTTCCGCCGTTCGAGCGAGCCTTCCGGATCGACGAGAATGTCTGCGATGTTCTGAACGTCGCGAACCTCCCGTTCGCCGCGCCGGACAGCCATCAACGGATTGTAGCGCGAGCTGTTCCGGTCGGTCGGATCGAAGCGGATACAGCGTGAGAATGTGGCGCGCCATCCGGAGGTCAGTTTCCAGTTCTCGCCCTTGATGTCGTGGACGACGGTGCTGCCCGTCCAGGAAAGCAGCGTCGGGATGACTAGACCCACCCCCTTGCCCGACCGTGTCGGCGCAAACGCCATGACGTGCTCCGGCCCGCCATGCCGAAGATAGCGGCCTTCCCATTGTCCAAGAAAGACGCCGTTGTCGTCGAACAATCCGCCTTTTCGGATATCCGATGCTGTCGCCCAGCGCGCCGAGCCATAGGTGGTGACATTCTGCTCATGCCGGCTGCGCAGGACCGAGCCGATGATTGCGGCCAGAATGCCCAGTCCTGCGCCGCTGATCGTGATCAGCCCGCCGCGCGCGAAGACGTTCGGCGCGTAGGCG
>JAUIEG010000100.1 GCA_030428745.1 Alphaproteobacteria bacterium | reverse complement strand
ATGACGGCGTTGACTACTGCACCGACGATTTCGAGGGTTATTATACGCGCTGTGAAATCCGTTATGGCGCGCGCCTGACCGATAGTGGGACAGGGACCGTGTGCGCTGTGGGGCCGGGCGAGGCGCGGTTCCTGCGCCGGACCCTGCCCCGCGAACGTGGCGCACGGCAGAGCTATGAGTTCTTCCCCGTTGACCTGGAGAATGGCAGACGCGCCCGCCGGCCTGTGGGCGGGTTTGACGTCTTGTTCGCTGAAAACGGGGACTATCAGGGGATCGCCTGCAACGCCGGTCTGTAACCGGCGCTGATCGCTTTCGCACTGTCGCCACTGTCGCCCATGACGCAATTGCGCTATGGGCTGGGGCCCACCATTTGTGGCCCAGCCCATAGGAGCCCCATGAAATGAAGCTCACCATCAATATCGACTGCACGCCGGCGGAAGCGCGGGCGTTTTTCGGCCAGCCGGACCTTGAGCCCATGAACCAGATGATCGTCGATGAAATGAAGAAACGGGCGAAAGAGAATATGGACACCCTGGCCGACCCGGAACGGCTCATGGCGCAGTGGATGGCCATGTCCGGCAAAAGCTTCGAGCAGTTCCAGTCCATGATGGGCATGAGCCCGAAGAAGAAGTAGCGGAAGGCTGAACCCCTGTGGCTGTGGACACCATTTTCGCGCGCGCGTCCGGCGCCGGAAAAGCCGGTGTCGCCGTCTACCGCCTGTCAGGGCCCGACGCGCATAAGATTTTCAGTAAATTAGTTGGTAAACGGATTAATAATCGCGAGGCGGCCTATGTGGCCGTGCGCGATCCGGCGGACGGATCGGTCAGCGATCGCGGCCAAATTATCGATAAAGGATTGGCCATACTTTTCGAAGGGCCCCGGAGTTTCACGGGCGAAGACGTGGCGGAGTTAAGCCTTCATGGCGCCCGCGCCGTTGAGGAAGCCCTTTACGATGCGCTTACGAAGCTCGGCGCCCGGCCCGCCGAGGCCGGTGAGTTCACCTTGCGGGCGCTGAAAAACGGCAAGCTCGATCTCGCCCAGGTCGAGGCCCTCGCCGATCTTATCGATAGCGAAACGACCCTCCAGAGAAAGCAGGCTTTGGGTCAGCTCGACGGACGCCTTTCCGCGGTCGCTGAGGGCTGGCGGAAGGACATTCTGAGCGTCCTGGCGCCGCTGGAAGCGGACATCGATTTCCCGGATGAGGGCGATGTGCCGGCCGCGGTCGCCGCCCGCGCCGGCCCCGCCATCGCCGCGCTTAAGACTTCATTAACCACGTTTCTTAACCAATCGGTCAGTGCACGGAAGATCCGCGAAGGGGTCTCCATCGCGATCATCGGCCCGCCCAACGCCGGCAAGTCGTCCCTCGTCAACGCGCTCGCCGGCTCTGACGTCGCCATCGTCTCCGATATCGCCGGGACCACGCGCGACATTGTCGAAACGAGACTCGATCTCGGCGTTGTCGCCACCATTGCGGACACGGCGGGCCTGCGTGGTATGGCCGGCGATGTGATCGAGGAAGAGGGCGTCAAACGCGCGAAAAAGCGGGCCGAAGAGGCCGATATCCGCGTGCTGGTGATTGATGGCGGCGAGATTGTTTCACGCGAGACCCTGCTCGCTGGGGGTGTGGAAAATGTTCCACGTGAAACACTCGACCTGCTTCAGCCCGGCGACATCATCGCCTGGAACAAGTCAGACCGGCTCAGCGAAGGGCAACGTCCCGAAATCGGGCACTCTCCGTATACGGAACTCGACGTTTCGGCGAAAACCGGCGCCGGTATGGCCGCGCTTGTTCGTGCGTTGACGGAAAAAGCCGCTGAGGGGGCGAAAACGGACGGCCCCGCCCTCACCCGCGCCCGGCACATCGCTGCGGTGGAGGAAGCCCTCGCGGCCTTGACCCGGGCCGAGGCCAAAATCGCCTCTGCGCCTGAGCTTGCGGCCGAGGACGCCCGCCTCGCCGCCCGGGCGCTCGGCAAGATCACCGGCGCTGTGGGCGTCGAGGACGTTCTGGGCGAGATTTTCTCGAGTTTTTGTATTGGTAAATGAGCCTATTCGGCTGGCGTGGGCGTATTGCGTAAAAGCCGGGCCCTGCCCGCCGCCCGGCGTAAAAGCTCGGCGGCGTCAAGCTCGCCCCGGAGCTCAAGCCGCGCTGCGGCTCTCTCATAATTGCGGTATTTCTCTCTCAGCCGTTCATTGAGCTGGTCGGCGAGTTCCTGGCCTTGAACAGCGGTCTGATGAGACGCGCCCTCCTGCACGGTCTCGCCGAATAACGGTTTTCCCCCGGAACGAAGAATTGAAATTTGCGCCATAAACGGGCCCCTTCTTTGAGTTGTTGCGCTCCGATAAGGGGCGGTAGTGCAGCGAGCGTGCCCGAAACGGGGTTTCGCCATTATGCTTTCGAAATTGTAAAGTTCGGTCTTTGTTGTGGCGCTTTTTTCTTGGTCGCGCGCCCGAACCGAAAAACCGCGCACACTTTTTCTGGACGCGCTCAATGTTGCGCAACAATTCGTGACGGGAAAACTTATCCCCGCCCCTCCGGCAGGCCTTACAATGGCTCCTGTGAACGGATTGGAAAGCGGGTCCGGCTAGTCTTGGCGCATGTGTTTCGCCCTCGACAGCCAGCTTTTCTGGATCATCTCGGGCCTTCTGGTCGCGGTGAGCCTTTTGTGCCTCTTCACGCTGCGCCAGTTTATCCGGCAGTTGCGCAGCGCGAGAAGCCCGGGGGGCCTAGCGCAGGTGGTGCTGGACCACTTTCCGGCGCTGACCGTCAACGGCATCTGGCTCTTTATCGTCGTCAGCGTCGCCGGGGCGTGCGTCTACTGATCTGTTCCACGTGAAACATTCCGGGCGTTTCCGGAAATAATCGGGTGCATTCAGGTGGCGCGGGGCCTATATCCCGCGCCCTGAGGAGACACATGTCTAAAGACTACGATGTCATCGTGATTGGAGGCGGACACGCCGGATGCGAGGCGGCGGCAAGCGCTGCGCGGGCCGGCGCGCGCACCCTTCTGGCCACCCACCGGCGCGATACGATCGGCGAGATGTCCTGTAATCCGGCGATCGGCGGTCTCGGCAAGGGCCATCTGGTGCGCGAGGTTGACGCCCTTGACGGCGTCATGGCGCGGGTCATCGACCAAGCGGGCATCCAGTTCCGCATGCTCAACGCCTCCAAGGGCCCGGCGGTGCGCGGCCCCCGGGCGCAAGCCGACCGCAAGCTCTACCGCGAGACCATGCAGGCGATCCTCAGCGACTATCCGGGGCTCGATATTCTGGAAGCCGCCATTGAGGATCTTGTCGTCTCGGATGTTCCACGTGGAACAGTCACGGGAGTCGTAACATCGGACGGAACGGAAATCCGCGCGAAAGCGGTGGTTCTGACCACCGGCACGTTCCTCAAGGGCGTCATTCATATTGGCGACAAACGCATCCCGGCGGGGCGGGCCAACGCCCGGGCGGCGGACAAGTCCTGGGGCGGCGGCGTTGAGGCCCCGTCGGTGGGCCTTTCCGACCGGCTCTACGGGCTTGGCCTCAAAATGGGCCGGCTCAAAACCGGCACCCCCGCCCGGCTTGACGGCGCGACCATCGACTGGGACCGCCTTGAAATGCAGCCGGCGGACGCCCGGCCTGTGCCGTTTTCCTTCCTGAATAGCGAGATCACGGTCCCGCAGATTTCCTGCGGCGTCACCTATACGACGCCGGAAACCCACGCGATCATCGAGGCGAATCTCAACAAATCCGCGGTCTATGGGGGCGCCATCTCGGGCCGGGGCCCACGCTATTGCCCCTCCATCGAGGACAAGGTGGTGCGCTTCGCCGAGCGGGAAAGCCACCAGATCTTCCTCGAGCCGGAGGGGCTGGACGACACAACGGTCTATCCCAACGGGATTTCGACCTCCCTGCCCGAGGATGTGCAGGCTGCCTTCCTCAAGACCATTCCGGGCCTCGAGAAGGCGGCGGTCGTCCGTTATGGCTACGCCATTGAGTATGACTATGTGGACCCGCGCTCCCTCACCCGGACGCTGGAGACGCGGGCCCTGCCCGGGCTTTTCCTGGCCGGCCAGATCAACGGCACCACAGGGTATGAAGAAGCGGCCGCCCAGGGGTTGATGGCCGGGGTTAATGCGGCGCGCATGGCATTGGGCGGCGAGCCTTTCACCCTCGACCGGTCGCAAGCCTATATCGGCGTGATGATCGATGACCTTGTAACCAACGGAGTCACAGAACCCTATCGGATGTTCACGAGCCGGGCGGAATACCGCCTGACCTTGCGCGCCGACAACGCCGATCAGCGCCTGACGCCTATCGGGATCGCGGCCGGGATCGTCGGCGAACGTAGAGCCGGTATGTTCCACGTGAAACAATCGGCGCTCGATGCGGCGCGCAAATGGGCGCGGGAAACATCGCTCACCCCTAATGAAGCCGCAAAACACGGCCTGAAACTCAATCAGGATGGCCGCCGCCGCTCGGTCATCGATCTTCTGGCCCTGCCCGGCGTCGATTTGGCGGCCCTGTCACGGATCTGGCCGCAAATCGGCGAGATGGATGATGCGGTGGCGGAACAATTGGCTTTTGATGCGCTCTATGCCGGATATCTCCACCGGCAGGAGGCGGACATCGTCGCGTTTAAAAAGGACGAATCCCTGGCCCTGCCCGCTGATCTCGACTATGCGGCGATCTCCGGACTGTCGAATGAAGTGCGCGCGAAGCTGGTCGATGCGCGGCCCGCGACGCTTGGTCAGGCCGGGCGCCTTGAAGGGGTGACGCCGGCCGCGCTCGCCCTGCTTCTGGCGTGGGTAAAGAAGCATTCGAGGGCGGTGAGTTGAGTTATCGCGCCGCGCTCTACCTCTCCCTTGGGAGAGGTCAAAACGGCAAAGCCGTTTTGGGTGAGGGGCGATGAAGGAAGTCCGCAAAGCAACCGTCGAGCGGGCTCGCGAACTTCGAAGTGGTCATTCCGGAGCTGAAAAACTTTTCTGGACCAAGGCGCGCAATCGCCAGCTTAACGGCTGGAAGATCCGGCGTCAGTCGCCGCTTGGGCCTTATATTGTCGATTTTTATATCGATGAATTGAAGGCCGTCATTGAACTGGATGGCGACCAGCATGGGGAGACATTTCATTCGCTTCGCGATGTGGCGAGGGATAAATGGTTGGAAATGAATGGTTATTGCGTGCTGAGGATCTGGAATCGCGATCTCTTTGGGGACGTAGACGGAACTCTGGATATGGTTTGTGGCTGGCTGGATGGATTGAAGGATGAAAAGCATTAGACCCCTCACCCAAATTTGCTGCGCAAATTTGACCTCTCCCAAGGGAGAGGTAGGGCTCCAATGACCCCTGAGGAGTTCCTGGCTGAAACGAATGTTCCACGTGAAACATTCGACCGACTTCTCGCATTCGACCGTGTGCTGATGGATTGGTCGGAGCGCCATAATCTCGTTGCGCGTTCGACCATAAAAGACCGGTGGGAGAGGCACTTCTTCGATTCCGCCCAGCTTGTCCCCCTCCTCCCTGAGACCGTCAAAACGCTTGTGGATCTCGGCTCCGGGGCCGGATTTCCGGGGCTCGTGCTGGCGGCGCTGCTGGCGCCAAAGGGAACACAAGTGACCCTGATTGAATCGACGCAAAAGAAATGCGCGTTCCTGCGCGAGGCGGGCGCCGCCATGGCCCTCGACAATGTCAAAGTAGTGCCGGAGCGAATCGAATCAGTAGGGCTCGGCTTCAAGCCTGATATCATCACCGCCCGAGCCCTCGCCCGGCTTGAGAAATTGCTCGGCTACGGCGCTGGAATTCAAGGCAAAAACACCCGGTATTTCTTACTAAAAGGACAAGATGTTGAGGTTGAATTGACCGAGGCCGCTAAATCTTGGCATATGGAGGTCGTGAAACATCCGAGCCGGACTGACCCCCGCGCCGCCATTTTAGAAATCGGAAATCTCGCCCGTGTCCGGTAACAACGCCTCTCCACGGACCATCGCCATCGCCAACCAGAAGGGCGGCGTCGGCAAGACGACGACCGCGATCAATCTCGCGACCGCCCTGGCCGCGGTGGGCGAAAAGGTTCTTCTCGTTGACCTCGATCCTCAAGGGAACGCTTCGACTGGCCTCGGGATCTCCGCCGCCGACCGCGGCGTCACCACTTATGAGGTTCTCTCCGGCGATTACCGCCTCGAAGCGGCCGTCACTGAAACCGACATCCCGGGATTGGTGCTGGCGCCCGCCGGGGTGGACCTTGCCGGCGCGGAAATCGAACTGATCGACGCCGAGCGGCGCCATTTCCGCCTCGCTGACGCGATTGAGGAGTTTGCGGAGAGCGAAAAAGGCGCCGCCGTCAGCTATGTCCTGATCGACTGTCCGCCGTCTTTAAGCCTGTTGACGGTAAACGCCCTCGCCGCGGCGCAGGCCGTCATCATTCCGCTCCAGTGTGAGTTCTTTGCGCTTGAAGGCCTCAGCCAAATCATGCGCACCATCGAAACGGTCCGTACCCGGATCAACCCGGGGCTGGAGCTTCAGGGCGTCGTGCTCACCATGCATGACCGCCGCAACAATCTCACCAATCAGGTCGAGGATGATGTGCGCGGCCATTTCGGCGACAAGGTTTATCGCACGGTGATCCCGCGCAATGTGCGCATTTCAGAAGCGCCGAGCCACGGCAAGCCGGCGCTTCTCTACGATCTCAAATGTCCGGGCAGCCAGGCCTATATCCAGCTTGCCTCGGAAGTCATTCAACGCGAGCGCGCGCGGCCGAAAGCTGCGTAAGGGGAAGGCGACGCAAATGGCGATGGCTGAAAAAAAGAAAAGCAATATCAAGGGGTTGGGCAGAGGGCTCGACGCCCTGTTGGGCGATGCGCCGTCGGCGAAATCGTCCGGCCGCGCCGCTTCGGGCGACGCGCCGGCGGCGGGTCCGAAACGCGAGCTTCCGATTGAACAATTAAAGCCCCATGCGGACCAGCCGCGCCGCCATTTCGACAAGGACGCGATTGAAGAGCTTGCAAATTCCATCGCGGCGAAAGGCATGCTGCAGCCGATCCTGGTGCGCCCGAAAGGCGGGGACAAATACGAAATTGTCGCCGGCGAGCGGCGCTGGCGCGCGGCGCAAAAGGCGCAGCTCCATAAAGTCCCGGTTATTATCCGTGAGCTGACGGATGAAGAGACAGCCGAGATCGCGCTCATCGAAAACGTCCAGCGGGTTGACTTGAACCCGGTCGAGGAAGCCGCCGCCTATGCCCGGCTTTCTGATGTTTACGGAAGAACGCAGGAAGACATCGCCAAGGCCGTCGGCAAGTCGCGCAGCCATGTGGCGAACATCATGCGGCTTCTGGGGCTGCCGCAAAAGGCGCTCGACGCCCTTTCGACGAACGCTATTTCCATGGGTCACGCTCGCGCCCTTCTCGGGGCGTCGAGCCCGGTTCAGATGCTCGACATCGTCATCAAGGGCGATCTGTCGGTTCGCGAGACCGAGAAACACATCCGTGAGGCGGAAGCCGAGATCAAGGGCGATCCGGGCGCAGGCAAGGCGGGCGGTGGCGGGAAAAGCGGAGCAAAATCAAAGCCCTCTGGTGGGCCTAAGGACGCCGACACCCGCGCGCTGGAACGCGATCTTTCGGCCATTCTGGGCCTCGACGTCGCCATCGATCATTCGAAAAAAGGCGTAGGGTCCGTCACCATTAATTACCTCACGCTCGACCAGCTCGACGACATTTGCCGGCGTCTTATGGGCGCGAAGATTTAATGCAAGACGGCTCAGATATTCCGGATACTGAGCAATTAACTGAAGGGTTTAAGACCGCCATCCTGGGGGTTGCCGACAGGCTGGGGGAACAGCTTTCTTCCGTTTCGGCGCTCTATCAATTAGGGGCTGTCGCCGCTGCGCTGGTCCTCGGCTGGCTCCTTGCACAGCCCTCGCGCAAGCCGGTCGCGGCGCGTAAGGCGGCCGCCGCCAATCCTGCAATTGTGCGGTTTTTTGAAAATCTCACCCTCCTGATCCCGCTGGCGCTGGGCGCCGCCTTCCTCTGGGCCGCCATAGGGATCTTCAACGGCCTTGGCCAACCCATCAGTTTGATGCGGATCGTCGCGAGCCTGCTCACGGCATGGGTGGGTATTCGCCTGGTGTCTTCCCTGGTCAGCGATCCTTTTGCGGCACGGGTTTTCGCGCTATTCGCCTGGACTGTGGCCGCGCTCAACATCCTGCACCTTCTGGCGCCGGCCATCGCCTTTCTGGACGGGCTGAAACTGCCGCCGGGCGGCGAAAACGCCGTGTCCGCCTTCGATATTTTCTGGGCGATCGCCC
>JAUIEG010000818.1 GCA_030428745.1 Alphaproteobacteria bacterium | reverse complement strand
ATCCGCTCTTGAAGATGAGCGCATTGACGATAATCGCAATCACGAGTCCGATAGAGGCCATGAACAGGAAGCTCGCCCAGCCGGACAAATCGCGTTTCGTCGTGTAGCCGTATAGGCTCATGGAGCCGAAGACGGTCGCGGTGATGAAAAACGCCTTGTAGATTTCAACTGCGGCGCCCTGCTGCTGGAACATGAACAGCATGGGGGCGATCATCGCGCCCCAAAGCGCGGCGTAGAGCCAGAACATACCGTGGGCGGCGACTTTGGACCCGTTTAACATCACGCGCGGTGCGAACCAGCCGATGCCCAGAATGCCGATAAAGCCAACCCATTTTAAGGGCGTGGTCATGATCTGGATCATGAGCGCCGGATTGGACGCCATGAGCATGGCGATGAAGCCGGTGCCGGCGACGCCGAGCGCCATATAGTTGTAAACGCCGAGCATGTACTGGCGCAGGCCCTGATCGATGGCGACGCCTCCGGTATGCGGGACGGCGCTGCCGAATTGTCTGCGAGGTTCGTTCATGTGACGCTAATCCTTTCAAGTTCTCCCGATCCGTCAGAATTTTTCGCCTAACGGAAATCAGCGGCTAATATCGGGGGCCTTGAGGCTCCAATCAAGGGGCGCCGGGTCCGATTTCGGTCGATTTTCACCCCGGCAAGTCCGGCTTAACTGTTTAATTTTTAACGATTTATCGAGGCCATCAGCCATTCAAGCGGAACCGGGCGGCGAAGAAGCCGTCCATGCCGCCTTTTCCGGCGAGCATCGAGGGCAGGGTTCTGAGGTCTCCGTCGCGGGTGACGGCCTTTTCAAGGCCGCCGACCTCGTCCGTCGCAACGGCGATGCGTTCGAGCGAAGAATGCCGCGCGAGGGCCGCTTTCGCCTGGGCTTCGCCTTCCTCGCGCTGGAGCGAGCAGACGCAATAGACGAGAAGCCCGCCGGGTTTCAGCAGGTTCTTCAGCGCATGGTCGATCATCTTGCCCTGCAGCTCGGCGAGGGCTGAGAGCACCGTTTCGCCTTTTGACCAGGGAATATCGGGATGGCGCCGAATGGTCCCTGTCGCTGTGCAGGGCGCATCGAGCAGGATCATGTCAGCCTTGTCCTGCGGTTTGAACCGCAGCGCATCGTCTTCGACGATCTTCGCGGTCAGTTTCGTGCGCAACAGATTTTCGCTGACGCGCTCCATGCGTGCGCCGGATTTATCAACGGCGGTTACAGTCGCGCCCGCGCTTGCAAGCTGCAACGTCTTGCCGCCCGGCGCCGCGCAGAGGTCGAACACACTTTTGCCAGCGATATCGCCCATAAGCCGGACAGGCAGGCTCGCGGCGAGATCCTGCACCCACCAGGCGCCGTCTTCGTAGCCGGGAAGCGCTTTGACATCGCTGCCCCTGGCGAGACGCAGCGTCGCCGGCGAAAGAAGCGTCGCCTCATGCCCGGCCTCAGCGAAGCGCGCCGCCCAATCCTCAAGCTTTTCGGACGGCTTGAAAGTAAGATCGAGGGGCGGCGTGCCGCGATGGGCCTCCGCGATGGCTTTGGCGCCATGGGGTCCGTAGCTGCGCTCCCAGGAGCGCCACATCCATGACGGCG
>JAUIEG010000817.1 GCA_030428745.1 Alphaproteobacteria bacterium | reverse complement strand
CAGCCTCGGGCGCGATGATATGGGTTTCCGGCGCCGCTTCTTCAGAAGCGGGTTCATTTGCCGCCGTCACCATGACGGCCGCAGAAGCGTCACCTTCAGCGTCAACTTCCGCCAAGGTCTCCTCCACGCTTGCGCGTGGCGTCAGTACGGGAACCGGCGCATCGGCCTGTTCAATTTTTCTGGAACGCTTGTCGGTCTTGGTTTGTTTTGCCGCCTTGGACGGATCACTATCCCCGGCGTTAAACGCGATGGGGGAGGCGCCCGTCGCTCTTTGCGAGCCATCTCCGGGAGCCGTGTTCGGCGCAGTCAGAGGCGCGCCCTGATCGCCGGGCATGCGCGGCGGGTTTTTCATGGCGTAAAGTCTCGCCCGTTCTTCAGTGCGCTGCGGCACAGGCGGCAATGTCATTTGACCGAACCGCGAGGCTGCGTTCGCCAGCACCAGAGAGGGCGCAAGCGCATTGGCCACGCGGTTGCGCGCGCCGCCGCGTTCAATATCGGAGGCGAGCTTGCCGGGGATTGGTTTTTCGTTCAGGCGGCCGCGATAAACCTGCACATTCTCAAGCACACGCTGCACATAGTTCCGGGTCTCGGAAAACGGGATCAGTTCGACCCAGTCGAGCGGATCGACACTGTCGCTGCGCGGATCGCCATAGTCGTTGATCCACTGGTCAACGCGCGCCGCGCCGGCGTTATATCCCGCGAAGGTCATGATCAGGGAGCCGTCAAACCTGTCAATCAGGTGTGACAGATGCGCAGAACCAAGCGTCATGTTGTAGGCCGGATCGTCGAGCAAGGCGCCGCGTGAATAGACGAGACCTTCCTTGCGCGCGGTGATTTGCGCCGTGGTCGGAATGAGCTGCATCACGCCGCGGGCGCCGGCGCGCGAATAGGCGCGGGGGTTAAACTCACTTTCCTGCCGGGAAAGACCGAGAATGATTTCGGGCGAGACGAATTTCGCCGCTTCGTCGGGCACGAAGATCACCGGATAGGCGACATCCGGCGTAAAGGCGCCGCGCTGGATCGCCACTTTACCCGCCCGCACCGTGAGATGCGGCGCGCCTTCGCCATTGGTGAGTTTCGCCAGCTCGACATATTCACCGGGCCGTTCAAGTTGATCGTCAACGTGATAGGCGAAGACCATAAACTCATATTCAAGATCAAGATCGGTCAGCATCCGCAGCGCGGCCACTGTGGGGCGCGAGGAAAAAAGCGCGCGATCCATTGGCGTTGACTGTGCGACGGCGTCGAATTCGGACGCCGCAAAGGCGCCGCCGATTTTTTCAGCCGCTAACTGTCCGTAATAAGAATAATAATATTGCGCGGCGTTGGCGTAATAGGCGTTCGCGCTAACGTTATCCCCCTTGGCTTCGGCGGCGCGGCCCAACCAGTATTGCGCTCTGGAAACCGATATAGGCGAACCGACCCCTGACGCGAGGGCGAGGAAATGAGTCTCCGCCCGTTCCGGGGCATTCAGGAACCGCAGGGCGATCCAGCCAGCGTAAAATTCCGCTTCGGCATAGTCCGAACCTTCGGTCATGCGATGGCCGGCGGCGACTTCATAGGCATCGGCGAAGCGCCCGTTTTTCAA
>JAUIEG010000099.1 GCA_030428745.1 Alphaproteobacteria bacterium | reverse complement strand
GCCTCAATCTGGCGCACGCCATGGAGCGCTTGTGGGACCTGTCTTTCGATCCCTATCACTGTCCGGAGCGGCGCTGGGGCGCTGACGGGGCCGAGCTTGAAACCTGCACGGACGACAGCGTTAAGTCGCAATGGTATAATGCGCAGCGTTTCCTGCGGTTCCAGGCGGAACGGACTTATGACGTGCGCATGGATTTCGCGCTTCACGAACTGAAGCCGCCGATGATGGCCGCGCCGGAAGAAGGCGGCCTCGGCGTCGAAGCGCCGGCGGACGCGGATATTCGCGGCTATCTCTACCGGCTTGGCGCACCACTTGTCGCCGATTACGAAGGCGATGGCGCCGTTGTTCCCGTGAGCTATGACGAGGGTGAAGGGGGCGTCTTTCTGCCGCGCTGGCATCAGCGCCTGTCCGGCGGGGCTCACTAGCAATCAGGTAGCAATCGCCCCCTTGCGCGCCTATATTGCGCCACAGACAAGCTCATCACGCATTTCAGGAGCGCCACCATGGACGCCTTAGTTTTCCTGCTCATTCCCATTGGCCTCGCCGTCACCGCCATAATTCTGGGGATCGGCATCTACTCCCTCGCCAAGGGCGGGACCTTCGCCAAGGAAAACTCCAACAAGCTGATGCGCATGCGCATTATGGCGCAGGCCGTCACCATCGCCCTGATGATGCTTTTCCTCTGGCTCGTCGGCAAAGGCTCTTGAAGCTGGCGGACGGCTTATTTTTTGCGGCTTTCGCCCGCTGATGGAACTCTCCGGATTCTGGCGCCTTTGACCGTTGAAAGCTTGAAGACCCGCGACTATGGTCCGCGCGACCCATGCGCCCCCGGCCCAGCCGGACGGCCATTCCCCAACCGCCCGCAGGAGCAGAAGAGATGAAAGTTCTCGTGCCCGTGAAACGCGTCATCGACTATAACGTCAAAGTGCGCGTGAAATCGGACCAGACCGGCGTCGACCTCGCCAATGTGAAAATGTCCATGAACCCATTCGACGAAATCGCCGTCGAGGAAGCGGTTCGCCTGAAAGAGGCCGGGACAGCCGAAGAAATCGTCGCCATCTCCATCGGCCCGGAAAAAGCGCAGGACCAGCTTCGTCAGGCGCTCGCTATGGGCGCGGACCGGGCGATCCTGATCAAGACCGACGAAACAGTTGAGCCGCTCGCTGTGGCGAAGCTCCTGAAAGCGGTCGTGGAAGAAGAAAAGCCAGAGCTTGTCATTCTCGGCAAGCAGGCGATTGACGATGATTCCAACCAGACCGGCCAGATGCTCGCTGCGCTTCTTGGCTGGGCCCAGGGCACCTTCGCCTCGGAAGTGAAAATCGACGGCGGCAAGGCCAATGTCACCCGCGAAATCGACGGCGGGTTGCAGACGATTTCCATCAACCTGCCCGCCATCGTCACCACCGATCTTCGCCTCAACGAGCCGCGTTACGCCTCGCTGCCGAACATCATGAAAGCGAAGAAGAAGCCGCTCGACGTAAAAGAGGTCGGCGATTACGGCGTCGATATCGCGCCGCGTCTTAAAACGGTGAAAGTCACTGAGCCGCCGAAACGCGAAGCCGGCGTGAAAGTCGCCGACGTCGCCGAGCTTGTGTCGAAACTGAAAAATGAAGCGGGAGTGATCTGATGGCGGTTCTCGTTGTAGCAGACGTTCACGGAAACTCGATTGACGAGTCCACCTTTAAGGTCGTCACCGCGGCCAAGGCCATTGGCGGCGATGTCGATATCCTCGTCGCCGGGTCAGGCGCGGGCGACGCGGCCGCAGCGGCGGCGAAGATCGACGGCGTCAGGAAAGTGCTCCACGCCGATGGCGAGCAATACGCCCACCGCCTGGCGGAGCCTTTCGCCGATCTCATCGTGTCGGTCGCTGGCGACTATGACGCGATCCTGAAATCAGCCGCCACCACCGGCAAGAACGTCATGCCGCGCGTCGCTGCGCTTCTTGACGTGATGCAGATTTCAGAAATCGTCGCGGTCGAGGCGCCGGACACCTTCGTGCGCCCGATCTACGCCGGCAACGCCATGCAGACGGTTAAGTCGTCGGACGCCAAGAAAATCATCACCGTGCGTGCGACATCCTTCGCGGCGGCGGGCGAAGGCGGCTCGGCGGAAGTCGTGAGCCTCGACGCGGCAGGCGATCCGGGCCTCTCGTCTTTCGTGGGCGAAGAGCTGACGAAGTCCGAGCGCCCGGAGCTCACCGGCGCGAAGATCGTCATCTCCGGCGGCCGCGCGCTTGGGTCCTACGAGAATTTCGAGAAATACATCTTCCCCGTCGCCGACAAGCTCGGCGCCGCTGTCGGCGCCTCGCGCGCCGCGGTCGACGCGGGCTATGTGCCGAACGACTATCAGGTGGGACAGACCGGCAAGGTCGTCGCGCCGGAGCTTTACATCGCCGTCGGCATTTCCGGCGCCATCCAACACCTTGCGGGCATGAAAGACTCCAAAGTCATCGTCGCCATCAACAAGGACGAAGAGGCGCCGATCTTCCAGGTCGCCGATTACGGCCTTGTTGCGGATCTCTTCAAGGCGCTGCCGGAGTTGGAAAGCGCGCTTTAGGCAAGATAAAACGTGAAATTAAAAGCCCCGCTTCGGCGGGGCTTTTTTTTTGGGGCCGTTGGTCCCAGAACATGCCTATCAAACGGGGCCTTATCGCCGTCACTCATCCTTTGCCGCTCTTGCACGGCGCACCATGACTTTGGGATCGATGCTCGACGCGCAAAGGATGCCGCCCCACATGGCGCCTGGCACACCCGGCGAGAGCACGTCCTGACCGGAAAGATAGAGACCCTTTACGGGCGTTTTCATGCGTAGCGCGTCCGACAGCATTCGCGCCGGCGTGGCCTCAAGACCATAGAAAGCGCCTTCCCGGTGGCCGGTAATTGACGCGGTCGCCAGCGGCGTCGACAGCTCCTTGAACACGACCAGTTCGGCAAGCGCCGGAAAATAGGTCTTGAACTGTTCAAACAGTTTTTCTTCGACCTGCGCCTTGAAGGCTGCGTAGTCGTATCCTCGCTCACCCGGCGGCGCATCCGCCCAACGCTCAACCGTCGACCAATCCGTCCAGGCGATCAATTCGCCTGAATGCCGCCGCTTCGGGCCGGGGTCATGGGCGGTGTCTTTCAGCGATGCAAAAGACGCAAACATGCCCGGCGGCGTTCCATTGGGCGCATCGGCCCAGATCGCGTCAGTCTCGCCGGTGGGATAAAGCCAGTGATTGGCTTTTGTTGCGCCGGCCGCCTCGATGTCGCCTTCGAAACCGAGAAACAACGAGAAATGGCAAAGGCTCGGGGCGAAGGAGCGAATCTCACGCACCCATTCATCTTCGCCATGGACGTCTGGCAGCAACCGGTCCACCGTTTCCCGGGCGCCGATATTGGAAACGACGACGTCAGCGTAAATGTCCTCGCCGCCAGCAGTCCGCACGCCAATGACGCGCCCCTTCTCCATCAGCAGTGTTTCAACCCGAACGCCCGCGCGCGCCTCACCGCCGGCCCTGGTAATGACGGGCAACATGTGTTCGGCGATGACGGCGGCGCCGCCGACCGGATACCACGCCCCGCATTCAAGATAAGAATGCGCGACGAGCGCGTGAACTGCAAAGCTCGCAAGGCTCGGGCGTCCGCCATGATCTCCCCACTGGGCGACAAGCGCATTTGTGAGTTCCGGATTATCCGAGATGTCGGCGGCCACCTCCATGATAGTCCGTCCACACCATTGTTTAATAGAACTGCTTTTCCACCATTCGATGACCTCGCTAAACGGTTGCGGTATCGCCCGTGTCTGAAAGACCGCAAGCGCCGCCTCCCGGGCCTTGTGCACAGCATCGAACCAGGCGTCGATGGTTTTGGTTTCGCCTGGGAACCGGTCCTTTAAATCACGGATTTGCGCTTCATAGGGACGCGAAAGGGCGAGAGGCTCGCTATCGCCGAGATGGAGATAATCATAAACGGCGCCCATCGGCGCCAGCTCTATGGGCGTATCGCAGAGCCAGTCGAGCGCCTTGCGGTAAGGGTCGTCAGGCGCAAACCCGCTCAAATAGTGAATGCCTGCATCCCAGCGAAAGCCGTCTCGTGAAAAACTGTGAGTCTGACCACCGAGCGTCTGGTATTGTTCGAGAAGCAGCACCTTATGGCCGGTTTGCGAAAGCGCGCTCGCGGCGGCCATGCCCCCCATCCCCGACCCGATAACAATGACATCCCAGTCTTTTGCGAATTGATCGCGCTTGGCGTTATTCATTTCGTCTCCCCTTTGTCGCCTGGGGCGCTGGCCCTGAGTTTCCAATATTCCACCAAATGAAAGCAGTGCATTGATCACCCTCAAAGACGTTGCGGTCGATAAAATTGAAGCCGCTTTCAGCGACGGTGAGGTCGCCTATATCCACGCCCACAACGCCGCCCATGGCTGTTTCGCCGCGGATATTCGTCGCGGCGCCTGAGCCGCACAGCGCTCTTGCCCTCTCCCATGTTGCGGTGCAGTATCCGCCGCCCAAGGGAAGAGGCGGAGCGCGAAGGATATGAGCACAATCAAAACAGTCGGGGTCATCGGCGCGGGTCAAATGGGGCGCGGCATCGCCCATGTTTTCGCCGGCGCCGGCTATGACGTCGTCCTGACCGACATCAGCGCCGGGCAGCTTGAAGCCGCGATGTCGTCGATCGCCAAAAATCTCGCGCGCCAGAGCGCCAAAGGGCTCATCACCGAAGCGGACGAGAAAGCCGCCTTCGCACGCATCAAAAGCGCCACCGACAACGCCGCGCTTTCCGACTGCGACCTCGTCATCGAGGCGGCGAGTGAAGTGCAGGCCGTTAAAAAAGAAATCTTCGCAAGCCTGAAAGGCGTGTTGAAGCCATCCGCCATTCTCGCCTCGAACACATCGTCGCTTTCCATCACCGGCCTCGCGGCAGGGACCGAAAAGCCTGAAAACTTCATCGGCATTCACTTCATGAACCCCGTGCCGGTGATGAAACTGGTCGAAGTGATCCGCGGCATCGCCACGGCGAAGGAAACCTTCGAGGCCACCAAGGAAGTTGTGGCGAGCCTCGGCAAGACAATGACGGTGTCAGAGGACTTCCCCGCCTTCATCGTCAACCGCGTCTTAATGCCCATGATCAACGAAGCGATCTACACGCTGTATGAAGGCGTCGGCTCCGTTGAAGCCATCGACACCGGCATGAAGCTGGGCGCCAACCACCCCATGGGCCCGCTGGAACTGGCGGACTTTATCGGTCTCGATATCTGCCTTGCGATCATGCAGGTGCTTTATGAAGGGCTTGCGGACTCCAAATATCGTCCGTGCCCGTTGCTTGTAAAATATGTTGAAGCGGGCTGGCTCGGCCGCAAAACCGGCCGCGGCTTTTACGACTATTCCGGCGACACGCCGAAGCCGACGCGATAGACACGAAGCTTTTGAATTAAAAAGTAGAAATCTCTTTCCGGCGGTTTGCACCCGCCCCGGAAAAGCGCTCTAATTCTCCGACGCGCCCGCCATTCGCGCGCGATAACATAAAGGAGGAGCATTACATGGCTGTCGCACGAGTTACGGAAATCATCTCCGGATCGTCCAAAGGTTTCAAAGACGCCATTGAACAAGGTATCGACCGCGCCAACAAGACACTGAAAAATGTCGAAGGCGCTTGGGTCAAGGATCAGTCGATCATTCTCGACAAAGGCAAGATCAAGGAATATCGCGTCATGTTGAAAGTGACGTTCGTTCTCGACGACTAGGTAAAAGCAAAACTAATGATGAAAGCGGCCGCCCGAAAAGGCGGCCGTTTTTTATTCATCCGTGTGCGTCACCGTGAGGTTGAGCATATCCGGCAAGGTCTGCGGCGCGGTTTGAGCGGCGGCCTGCACCGTCATGAACTCAACCGGCGCCACAGGCGCCGCCGTCGCAGAGATCGTGCCGCCATTGTCCAGAAAATCGGCGAAGGCTTGCGCATATGCCGGCAAGCGCGGGTTCATTTCCGCCGCCTGCATGCCGGTAAGCCGCACCATGCCGGAAACGGCCTGCCGCAACTCTTCACCCGATCCGGCGCCGTTTTGCGCAGCGGCGAAGGCGAAAGCGCGGTCGACAAAGCCGCTATCGGTAAAGGCGAAATCAGCGCCCTGCAGCGTCATGGCGCCGACGGCGTCTTTCGCCAATGTCTCGTCGCGGGCCATAACATCCCATTCGGCCAGCGACGGCCCGCCCACATTGACCCCATAAGCGAGCAAAAAATTATCGATAACATCGCCGCTTGCTGTCAGCGCCGCGTCGCCGGTCTCACCGTTCCAGCGCCAGACAAAATCTCCGTCGCCGGCGATCCTTTCCAGTCCGAGCGCCGACAGCGTTTCCGCCATCTTTTCAAATTGCGGCGCCGCTTCGGTGGCCATGCCAGGCCCCATGCTGTAGCGCGTCTGGTCCATCATGACGCCCATGTCATAGGTCACGCCCTGATACGCCGCTTCATAGTGAGACGGCACAAGCCAATAGAAGTCAGCTGCTGCGATATCGGCGGACTCAATGGTGTAATAAGGCTGACCGTTCCAGATCTGGCGATAGCCGGTCATCGTCTGCTGGCCGAGATCGATGAGGTCAGTTTCGGTGATCGGCGGCAGCTCCCATTTCGCAAGCCAGGCAAGCGCTTTTGAAATACTGACATTGCGCGCTTCGGTTCCGTCGATCTCATAGGAGAGCACGCCGCCGCCTGCGGCGGCCGCCAGAAACGCCGTCGGATGGCGCACAATATCACGCGCTGTTTCCGCCGGAGGCTGATTAAGAATTTTCGCGTATGGGTGGTCAGCCGCGGCTGTTTCCGACGTCTTCTTTCCCGAAACTTCGACGAGCGGTTCACCGCCGAAACTTTCCGCCGTCATGGCGAGGCCGGAAAGACTTTGATACTCGACATCGCCCGACCGATAGCCCCGCGCGAATGCTTCAGCGACCTCAAAGGCGACCTTGTCGCCCTGGCTGTTGTTGAGTTTTAAGGAAAAGCCGGAATAGGCGACGCCGTCATATGAAAAGGCGCCCATGACCGCCGCTATATGGCGCAAAACGCCCGCGCCTTCGTCAGCGCCCGGTTTCGGCGCAAGCGCATAAGAGCGCGCGGCAAGCCCGTCGATGACAAATTTCTGCAACGAGAGCGAAGCGTTTTCCGTTCCGGTCTCCCATTGCAAGCCTTCCGACGTAACATTCTCAAGCGACAGGCGATCAAGCAGCGGCGCCATATTGGTGAGGCTTCCGGCGTTGGCGAACGCCGTCTCCATCGCCGCCGGATCGGCGCCCCATATCACCGCCCGGTCTGCGCGCAATCGCGCCTCGGGCGCCGAAGCAAAGGCGAAGCGGACATCGTTCACCACCATCGCGCCAAGGCCGGGGTCGAAACTGGCGCCGCCATGATCGACGATCAGCCAGTCCGGCAAGGCGGCGAACATCCGGTCCACGTCAAAGGCTTCACCGCTACGCAACGCGTAAGGCGCAACGAGAAGATCCTCAGCTGTCAATGGCGACGGCGCCGTCGCGCAGGCATGAAGCGCAAAGACCGCCGCAGAGGCGCAGAGCAGATTTCCGCCCGCCCGGGCAAAGTTCGGCTTCAGTTTCAAAGTCGGCATAATATCCCCCTTTTCGCGCAATGCGGCTTGCCCGGCGGTGACGAGACGACAGCCACCCGCAACGGGGCGCCCGCCCCACCATGGCCGGGCGCTTTCAGGCAGGTTAGCCGCTTATTCCTTGTGCGTCACGGTCAGGCCGATCATATCCGGAACGGTCTGAGGCGCGGCGGCGCCAGTTGTCTGCAGGGACATGAAAGGCACAGGCTCCGCCGGCTTCGCCGCGATTTCCAGAGACCCGCCCTTGGCGACGAAATCCGCCACTGCATTCACATAATCGGACATGACCGGGTTCACTTGCGCAAGCTGGGAGCCGGAAAGGCGGATCATGGCCGGCGCCGACATGCGCAAATCCTCGCCCGTACCGCCCATTTGCAACGCGGCAAGCGCGAAAATCGCATCCAATGCTTTTTCGTCCTCAACCTTGAAAGAAAAATTCTTGAGCGCGCCTTTTGACAAGACGCTATCGCTTTCGCCCTCTTCCATAGCGGCGGCGATTTCATCAAGTTTCAAATTGGAGAACGCAGCGCTCACGCTGAAGCCGGCGACCTTGTCGAGACTGGCGTCATAGGTGAGATCCGCGGCGCCGCTTTTTTCGTTCCACACCCAGCTTGCACTGCCGTCGCCTTTGACTTTGTCGAGATTGCTGTCCTTGAGAATCTTCAGCGCCTCTTCCTCCGTCTCCGGAACATAGGCCGTGAAGTCATAGACGGCGCCTTTGGTGTCGGCGCGAATATTTGA
>JAUIEG010000098.1 GCA_030428745.1 Alphaproteobacteria bacterium | reverse complement strand
GTTCCGGCTGATCGGCGCGCGCAAGCCAGCGAGAATGGCGCCGGCGAGATCATCGGACTCTTTCCATTTGCGCTTGTTAAGACGCGCCTGCATGGAGCCGTCGCAGGTAAACGAGAACTGACAGCCTGTGCGCCGTTCCGATCCCTGAAACACCACCTGGCAAATTGAATTCGGATAAACCGCGCTTGCCACGCGGTTGAGAACAACGTCGGCGACGGCGAGCTGGCCAATACGCGGCTCGGAGCGCGCCTCGTAATAGATCGCCTGAGCGAGGCAGGTGCGCTCTTGCGCATCGAGCTTGGCGATCGTGAGTTCGGTAAAATCAAACGATGTCAGCGCCTCAATGGGATCGGCAGACGCCAGAATATCTGTCGTCGCTTTCGCCGGCTTGAGGCGCGGCCCGTCCATGGCTTCGCGCGCAGCGGCGGTCTCTGCCGCGAGGTAGTTGGCGAGATCGGCGACAAGCTCCGCTTCTTCGGCGATGGCCGCCTGGGCCTTGCGCTCTTCTTCCGCGCGGCTCGCATTGACGGTGGCGCTCATGGCGCTCGCCACGGCGCAAATGGACAACAAGCCCGCCGCCGCAAGGCTGCGCAGGGTCCAGTTGACCTCATGGCCGTGATGTTCGTGTCCGTCTCTCACTTCAGCAGTCTTTCAATTCGCGCCGGCGATTCATACCGGCTGTCTGTCGTCAGGCCGGGGAGGCCTCAAAAGCCTCGACCGCAAACCTTACCAATTCGTAAGACGCAAAAAACGCGCTCTCAAAGCGCGCCCTTCCAAGGCGGAATATGGCGCCCACAATCTTGTTTTACAAACGATTTTGGCGCGCGTTAACCCTTTGTTAACCTTATCGCAAAAACACAAGCCATTGTTTTTGCTGGAAAATATTTTTCCTCGCCTTAATGTTAACCCTTTAGTTGGTTGAACCGCCCTGACTTTTTTCAAGTTTTGCTTGCGCTGCAGCAAGACGGGCGATTGGTGTCCGGTATGGCGAGCAGGACACATAATCGAGCCCCGCCCCCTCCACAAAACGGATCGAATCGGGGTCGCCGCCATGCTCGCCGCAAATGCCGAGCTTGATCTCGGGGCGGGTCGCCCGGCCCTTTTCAGCGGCGATTTTGATCAACTGACCGACGCCGTCCGGATCGAGCGTGACAAACGGATCGCGTTCGAAAATCCCCTGACGCAGATAGTCGGGCAGGAACGCCGCAGAATCATCGCGCGAAAGGCCAAATGTCGTCTGCGTCAGATCGTTGGTGCCGAAGGAGAAGAACTCCGCGTCTTTCGCAATCTCGTCTGCGGTCAGGGCGGCGCGCGGCAGCTCAATCATAGTGCCCACGAGATAATCAAGCGTTGTATTGTTTTCCTTCAAGACAGCCAGCGCAATCGCATCGACGCGCGCTTTCAGCATGGTCAGCTCTTCACGCTTGGCGACCAGCGGGATCATGATTTCCGGCGTTACTTTCTCGCCTGTCTCTTTGGCGAGCGCGCAAGCCGCCTCCATGATGGCGCGCACCTGCATCTCATAGATTTCCGGATAAGAAACACCGAGCCGACAGCCACGATGGCCGAGCATGGGATTGAACTCATGCAGTTTGTGCGCGCGCTCTTTCAACTTTTGCGCATCCATCCCGGAGGATCTGGCAACCTCCTCGATCTCATCGTCAGAATGGGGAAGAAATTCATGCAGCGGCGGGTCGAGCAGACGGATTGTCACCGGCAGACCGCTCATCACCCGGAACAACTCTACAAAGTCCGAACGCTGCATGGGCAGAAGCTTGGTGAGCGCGGCTTCGCGGCCTTTTTTATCTTCCGCCAAAATCATCTCGCGCACGGCGATGATGCGGTCCGCTTCGAAAAACATGTGTTCGGTGCGGCAAAGGCCGATGCCTTCGGCGCCGAAATCCCGCGCGACGCGCGCGTCATGAGGCGTTTCAGCGTTGGCGCGCACTTTCATGCGGCGCACCTTGTCAGCCCAGCCCATAAGCTTGGCGAAATCGCCGGAAAGCTCCGGCTGCACCGTCGGCACGGCGCCGGCGTAAACACGGCCCGCGGCGCCGTCGATGGTGACGACATCGCCCTTTTTCACCTGACGCCCGGCGACAGTGAAAAACTCTTCGCCCTTGTCGATTTTGAGATCGCCCGCGCCGCAAACGCATGGACGGCCCATGCCGCGCGCCACAACCGCCGCGTGAGACGTCATCCCGCCCCGCGCTGTAACGATGCCTTTCGCGGCGTGCATGCCGTGAATGTCTTCAGGGCTCGTCTCAACGCGCACGAGAATAACGGCCTTACCTTCCTGGGCGAGGCGTTCGGCCTCGTCGGAATTGAAAACCACTTCGCCCGATGCGGCGCCCGGCGACGCCGGCAATCCCGACAGCACCTGATCGCGCGGCGCATCGGGATCGAGTGAAGGATGAAGAAGCTGGTCGAGGGAATGCGGATCGACGCGCATGACCGCCTCTTCCTGGGTGAGCAATCCCTCTTCACACAAATCCACTGCAATTTTAAGAGCCGCTTTGGCGGTCCGTTTGCCGTTCCGCGTTTGCAGCATCCAGAGTTTTTCATTCTGGATGGTGAACTCAATGTCCTGCATGTCGCGGTAATGTTTTTCGAGCTTGTCGAAAACCGCTGCAAGCTCGGCATAGGCTTTCGGCATCGCTTCTTCCATGGAAGGCGCTTCATCGCCCATCACCTCGCGCGCGCGCTTGGTAAGCGCTTGCGGCGTGCGGATGCCGGCGACCACGTCTTCGCCCTGGGCGTTGATCAGGAACTCACCGTAATAATGATTGTCACCCGTCGACGGATCGCGGGTGAAAGCGACGCCCGTCGCCGATGCGTCGCCCATATTGCCGAACACCATGGCCTGGACGTTGACGGCCGTGCCCCAGCTTTCAGGGATGTTGTGCAACCGGCGATAGGTGTCGGCGCGGTCATTGCGCCATGAGCCGAAGACGGCGTTGATGGCGCCCCAGAGCTGTTCTTCCGGATCTTGCGGGAAGGGTTTGCCGAGCGCGTCGGCGACGACTTTCTTGTACCCGTCGATCACGGTCTTCCAGTCGTCGGCGGTCATTTCCGTATCGAGGAAATAATCGCGCTCTTCCTTATAGGTCTCGAGCAGTTCTTCGAAAGAATGGTGATCGACTTCGAGCACCACATCCGAATACATCTGAATGAAGCGGCGATAGCTGTCATAGGCGAAGCGTTCGTCGCCGGAGAGCTTTGCAAGCCCCTTCACCGTTTCATCGGTTAGGCCGAGATTAAGGACGGTATCCATCATCCCCGGCATGGAGGCGCGCGCGCCCGACCGCACCGACACCAGCAGCGGTTTCGACGTATCGCCGAAATTCATGCCGACAGCCTTGCCCACTTTGGCGAGCGCCGCGGCGACCTCTTCGGTGAGCCCTGAGGGGTGGGTGAGGTTATTCTCGTAAAAGGCCGAACAGACTTCGGTGGTGATCGTGAAACCCGGCGGAACGGGGAGCCCAAGACTCGCCATTTCGGCCAGATTCGCGCCCTTGCCGCCCAAAAGATTACGCATGGAAGCGTCGCCTTCCGCACTCCCGGCGCCGAATGAGTAAACCCATTTTGTCTTGTTTTTCATCGGGTCTCCGCTTGTCTCCGTCAGTCCATTCGTCCGCATCGCGGACGGCAACTTGCCTTACGGCGCCGCATTGCAACATCCAAGCCGGAAATTGTCACATCGCGCCGGTTTGGCCAATTGTTTCAAGCCCGGACTATAAGCCTCCTCCGCATCCCGTGGATAACTATTCACCACTTTTTTTTCCGTGTTAGGCTGGGCGGCCAGCCCCCGTTTAGCCCGGGGCGACACGAGGGGATTTTGCGGGGATCAGATGGGGCGGATCGGCTTACCGATCATGGGTCTGGCTGGTGCAGCCGGATTTTCCAGCGCAATGGCGCAGGATGCGGGAGGGGCCGGTGGATATTCCCTGACCGCCATCGCCGGCGCGAGCGCCGTCATCGCCATTATCGGCCTCGTCCTGATCGGCGCCCTCGCCTCGCCGCGCCTCAAGGGCTCCTCGCTTTTTAACCGGCTTTTCGTCGTGGTCGCGGTCACCGCCGGGTTTTTCAGCGCCATCAGCTCCGCCATCGGGTTCGGTCTCATCACCTCGCAGGAATCCGCCGACATCTTCCGCAATTCGATCCTGCCGCCGGCCTTTGGCGTTTTCGTCTTTTGCCTCGCCGTCGCCATCTGGGTCGGCGGCGCAGACTTTGTACGCCATCGCGACTGGTTCCGCGGCCTCAAGGGCGGTTTTCTCGGCGACATTGTTTTCTTCATCGAACGCGCCATCAAACTTTTCATCATCGTACCGTTGCTGGCGACGATTTTGTTTTTCGTCTCCACCTGGACGACCGTGGTCGGAATCGGCGGCGTCGACGCCGTGCGCCACACTTACACTTTCGAGATCGACCGGCTCGCCAGCGAATGCGCCGGCATCACCGCCTGGCGCCAGCGCGACTTCCTGGCGCGTGAAGACCTCCGCCTCTCGGTTCGGGATGTAAAGCGCGTCGCGGGCGGGGAACGCAATGATGGATCGCAATCGGGATCGCGCGGCGACGGCGCCGTCACCACCTACATCACCGGTCTCGCAAACTGGTATGAAGGTCTTGAATCAAGCGTCAACGCAATCATCGAGGAACAGGCAGACAGCGCAAACAACCCTTACGATCAGGATACCTGCGCCCGGCATACGGACGAGTTGAAAAAAATGCTGGCGCAAAACGCTTATGACAATGTTGACCGGTGGAATCGCGAGTTCGAGACCGCCTTCAACGATTTTGCGGCGATCATAAATCTCTCCCGGCGCGACAAGCGCATCGAACGCCTGCTCGACCAGCAGCTCGACGCGTTCGCGCGCGCCAATCCGAAACCGTCCGACGGGCGCATGTCAGAGCGCCAACGCGCCGCCATCGACGCCTATGCGGAGGAAGTCGAAAGCGCGCTGCAGTCGACGATCCGTTCGCAAAAATTGCAGAAGCCGCCTGTGCCGCTGAAATCGGCGGCGGAATTATCGCCCGCGCGCGGGCTCGATATTTTCCGAGAAATCGTCAACCCGCCAGCGCCGCCGGAAGAACCGGAAAAGGTCTCGCGCGCGCAATCCGTCGTCGATGCGGAGTTCGTGCCGGGTCTTTCCACGATCACGCCGCGCGACGCGGTGTTGAAAAACGCCAGTATTTTTTCCGATGTCTGGGCGCTGGCGATTTCCTGGGACTATGCACCATACATATTGATGCTAGCGTTTTTGTTTTTCCCAAGCGCAGAACGCGCGCAAGGGTTTAAGGATTAAACAGGCCGATCCGTCTGCAAAAGCTCAAGAAGGGCGTTCAGCACACCGTCAAGATTATTGTAAACCTCGTCATTCCAGAACCGGGCTACGTGATAACCTTTCGCCTGGAGCCAGGCATCACGTTTCGCGTCATGCACCGCATGGGCCGGAAACCCATGTTGATCGCCATCGAGTTCGACAATCAACCTCCGTTCAAGGCAGATGAAATCGACTATATACGCGCCCATGGGATGCTGGCGCCGGAAGCGACAGCCATCCAATTGCCGGCCTTTTAAAGCGCGCCAAAGAATACGCTCTGCATCTGTTTGATTTTTCCGAAGAGATCGCGCGCGCTCATTGGCCATGAGGCGATCATATGAAATCAGACGCGACATTCCACCTCCCCCTTGAGGGGAGGTCGAAAATCGTGAAGCGATTTTCGGGTGGGGGGCTTCGGTTAATAAAAGCCCGTTGATCGAGCGGCTTTACCCCCTCCCGAAATTTGCAAAGCAAATTTCGACCTCCCCTCAAGGGGGAGGTTGAACGTTGGACTGGTGGAAAGATCAGCCTTCGAGATTGGAGAAATCGGCGACTTTTGCGGTGGCCGCCGTCAGGCGCGCAAGAAGCGACAGACGGTTGGCGCGCAGTTTCGCGTCATCGGCATTGACCGTGACTTTCTCAAAGAAGGCGTCGAGCGGTTTGCGCAGTTGCGCCAGCGCCGACATGGCGGCTTCGAAGTCCTCATCCGCAACAGCCTTTTCGGCCTTTGTTTCCGCGTCGGTAAGCGCTTTGAATAGCGCCTCTTCTTCGTTGTCTTGCAACAGCTTCTCGTCCACCGCATTTGGATCGGCAGGCGTTTTGTCTTTCTTCTCTTCGGCCTTGAGGATGTTGCCCGCGCGCTTGTAAGCCGCCGCGAGATTGGCGCCGTCATCGGTTTTGAGGAACGCGGCCAGTGCTTCGAGCTTTGCGACGATGAGAACGAGATCGTCCTGAAGATTGCCGTCCGCATCGTTCAACACGGCATCAATTTGATCGTGCTTGAAACCCTTGTCGCGAAGATAAACTTTCAAGCGGTCGTGGAAGAATAGAAGCAAATTGATTGTCTCGGCGGCATGCTCGACAACATTTTCCTTTACAGCAATACGCTCTCTGGCATTGATAAAGATGTCGTCTAATTTTAGCCGAAGATCACTGTTCAAAACAAATTGAATCACCCCTAGAGCAGCTCGCCTGAGCGCAAACGGATCGCTCGACCCTGTCGGTTTTTTGTCGATAGCCCAGAACGCCGTCAACGTGTCGATCTTGTCGGCGAGCGCGACCGCAACGGAAACCGGCGCCGTCGGCACATTATCGTCCTGACCGGCGGGCTTGTAGTGATCGCGGATAGCGTCAGCGATTTCCGCCGGTTCGTTCTGTTCGAGTGCGTAATAGCGGCCCATGACGCCTTGAAGTTCGGGGAACTCATAGACCATGCCGGTGACAAGGTCGGCTTTGGCGAGCATTGCCGCCCGCTCCGCCGCTGTTGGATCGGCGCCGACAGACGGCGCGATCTCTTTCGCCAGGGCCGCAACGCGGCGCGCCTTGTCGCCAACGGAACCGAGCCCCTCAAAGAAAGTCACCTTGTCTAGGTCTTCGATGCGGGTCTCAAGCGGGCGCTTCAAATCCTGATGATAGAGGTACCAGGCGTCTGACAACCGCGCGGTCAGCACACGCTCATAGCCGGTGCGCATGGCGGCGCCGCCGTCAGGGGATTCAATATTGGCGACATAGACAAACTTGTTGGCGAGGCGTCCCGTCTTCGGGTCTTTCACCGAGAAATATTTCTGGTGTCCCCGCATCGACGCCGTGAGCACTTCGTCCGGCACGGTCAGGAATTTTTCGTCGAACGAGCCCATCATCGCGACTGGCCATTCGGCGAGCCCCGAGACTTCGTTCAAGAGCCCCGCATCCTCGACAAGCTCAAGCCCCTGCGCCTTGCACAAGGTCGCGGCGTCGCCTGCAATCATCTCCTTGCGCTCTTCGGCGTCGAGAATGACTTTGGCTTTTTTGAGCGCCTCGGCATAAGCCTCAAAGGAGCGCGCCTGAATCGCGTCCGGCGCCATGAAGCGATGACCCTGGGTCTTATCGCCTGACTTGATCCCGTCGATTTCGAAATTCACGACCTCGCCGTCAAAGACGCAGAGGATTGAATGAAGCGGGCGCACCCATCTGAGATCGCCATCGCCCCAGCGCATCGACTTCGGCCAGGAAAAGCCGCGTACGATTTGAGGCATGAAGTCGGCGATCAGGTCCGCAGTGTCGCGACCCTTCTGGTCGATCACGGCGACCCAATAAGCGCCCTTTTTGTCCTCGCGCTGCTCGCATTGGTCGAGGGAGGTCAGCCCCGCCGATTTCAAAAACCCCTCGACGGCCTTGTCGGGCGCGCCGACCCGCGGGCCCTTTTTCTCCTCCCGCCGGTCGGGCTGGCGCGCTGGCACGCCCGCCGCAACGACCGTAAGCCGCCGGGGGCCGGCAAAGCCCTTCACCCCTTCGGGCATGAAGCCGGCGTCCATCAGCGCCTTGTTGACCGCCTTTTCCAGGTCGGCGGCGGCGCGTCCCTGCATGCGCGCGGGGATCTCTTCGGAGAACAATTCAAGAAGCAATTCTGACATGGGCGGGTTTCTACGGGCGGTTAAGGCCCCGCGCAAGCTGCCTAGCCCGTCATCCGGCGCACCTGCACCGCATAAACCCGCGCGGCGAGCTTTTCTTCGGCATTGAGGAAATCCGCCTCCACATGGATCAGGGTCGCGGACGCATTGGTCACCCGCCCCTCAATCATCGCCAGCGGCGCCATAAGGGGGCGGAAATAGTTGGTCTCAAGCCGCGAGGTGCGAAACCGCTCGCGGTTGTCGGTAAGAACGGTCATCGCCGTCAGTCCGGCCACATGATCGGCGACCGAGGCGATATGGCCGCCGAACATGACGCCGTCGGGCATGATGAAGCGGTCGTCTATATCCCAGCGCATGGAGATATGGCCCCAGGACCAGTCGGTCAGGGTGAAATCGCCAAGC
>JAUIEG010000097.1 GCA_030428745.1 Alphaproteobacteria bacterium | reverse complement strand
ACGCCGCCAGGAGCGGACAGACGATTTACGGCGCTGCAATGTCTTTCCAACAGGTTGGCGTTAGCGTGGAGAATATTGCCATATGCGTCTGCGGCACGCCACTGAAGAGCATGGGACATGATGATTGCGATCGCAGCCGCCATTGTGTCGTCCCGGCCAAATTTAACTACCGCATTGTCAAATGCAGTTAGGAGAGTATCGATTGCGCCGGATCCAGAGTTGTCTGAACTTTTTGCTCCAAGTTGATTGTCGATACACCGAACCATGACGTTCATCTCTCTTATTTCAATGCATAGCCTGTTTTCAATTTACATTTATGCAGCCGAAGACCAGATGATTCCTCATTCTGGCGTTTCTGTTATGAGTTGAACCACTTCAGTTCGACCATCCGAAGATAAGGCTTGAGCGTGCGGTAGCCCTGCGGGAAAATACGGGTCGCCTCTTCCTCAGAAAGTTTCGGGGAAATAACAACTTCCTCTCCGGGCTTCCAATTAACAGGCGTCGCCACGCTATGTGCATCGGTCAGTTGAAGGCTGTCGATGCTGCGTAGGATTTCTGAAAAATCCCGTCCGGTGCTGGGCGGATAGGTGAGTGCGAGCCGAATTTTCTTGGACGGATCGATGACGTATACCGCTCGAACCGTGATCGTCGGGTCGCATTCAGGATGGATCATACCATAGAGTTCAGCAACCTTGCCGTCGGCGTCAGCGAGCATTGGAAAATCCACTGCATGCCCCTGCGTTTCCTGAATATCGGAGACCCATTTGCGGTGCGCATCCACGGGATCGATAGAAAGGCCGATCACTTTGACTTTCCGTTTCCTCCATTCCGGCCCGAGGCGGCCGACTTCGCCCAGCTCCGTCGTGCAAACCGGCGTGAAATCTTTCGGATGGCTGAACAAGACGCCCCATGACGAGCCAAGCCAGTCATGAAACCGGATGGGACCATGAGTGCTTTCTTGCTCAAAATCGGGCGCGGACTGGCCAAGCTGTAGGGTCATTCTTGATATCCTTTGCGTTGGAATGTTCGCCAAGCATGATCCGCGAAAAAACATCAAGCAAACGAATATTATTGGCTTTTAAACGCAAGAAAATTGCATTTATAATAGGCCTCAGGAAATCGGGGTTAAAGGGGGGCAAGTCCGTATTCCCATAATGTGAAAGAGGTTGCATCCATGGATATCAATGTGGCGCGGACATTTCTGGAGATCGTAAAAACTGGCAGCTTCGTCAGCGCCGCAGCAAACCTGAATCTCACGCAGACCGCGGTCAGCGCGCGCATTCGCACGTTGGAAGATCAATTGGAGCGCCCGGTATTTATCCGTAACAAAGCCGGAGCGCGCTTGACGCCCGCAGGAGAAAGATTTTTCAGGTTCGCCACAACCCTCGTTCAGGTTTGGGATCGGGCCAAGCAGTCTGTTGCGTTGCCTCCGGGTCGTGAAACGATCGCCATGGTCGGGGCGGAATTGAGCCTATGGAGCCCGCTCCTACGTCATTGGCTGCTATGGATGCGACGCGAATGCCCCGATATTGCGATCAGCACGGTGATCGGCGGTTCCGATCAGCTAATGGAGCGCGTGCAGGAGGGCTCGCTCGATGTCGCCATTCTCTATGGGGCGCCGCGTCGACCTGGCGTCATCACGGAGCTGTTGTTCGAAGAAAAGTTGGTGCTGGTTCGAACGACCCCGACCGATCAGCCGCTAAACCCAGAAGATTATGTGCTGATCGATTGGGGCGAAGAGTTCCTGGCAGGCTATCAGGCGGCGTTCCCGGAACAGTCAAATCCAGTGATCAACATCGGCCACGGGCCGCTCGCGCTTGAATATATCCTCGCGGTCGGCGGCGCCGGTTACTTTCGCCAGGGCTTCATCCGGTCCTATCTGGAGGAAGGCAGGCTGGCGCTTATTCCCGATAGCCCTGAATTCTCCTATTCGGCTTATTTGGTTCATTCGACCAAAGCCGATCAGGGCGTAATCGACCGCACCCGCAGCGGATTCCGTTCAGCCGCGGCAATATCCGCTTGAGCGAATCTCGTCGCCGCAGTCCTCAGTTCATGTGTATTTCGCCCGACGCGTAACATAACAACAAGATTTTTTATATTATGATGCATTAAAACTCGTTTGTGTTTATTTAATCAGCAAGGCAACGTGCATGTTACTCTGGTTGCCTTCCTCCCCAAGGGCGATCTGCAGCAGGCGCGCGTGGCGCGCTTGCTGCTTTTGTGCGGCCAGGCGTTCGAATAAATGGCCCTGCAGGATTCAATCTTGGCTGATAATACGAATTCTTCGCTAACCAATGAGCAGCGTGCGCTCGTCGACATTTTGGCGGCGCAGTTGGACGCCGGGCAAGCCCGTTGGGTTAGCGCCTATTTTGAAGGCTTGAGCGTCGGAAGAGTGGGCGCTGCGCAATCCGCGTCTATTCAATCCACATCGGCGAATTCGCAAACCGCGCGAACATTGACCATTCTGTTCGGATCCGAAACCGGCAATGCCGGCGAACTCGCGAAGTTGCTCGCCGAGCGGGCCGGCCAGGCTGGATTGGCGCCGACGGTTATTGACATGGCGGATTACAAAATCCGCAGTCTTGCCGGCGAGCAGGACCTACTTATTGTTGTGAGCACGCATGGCGAGGGCGATCCGCCACAGCCGGCGGCTGGGTTTTTCGAGTTCGTCGAGGGCCGCAAAGCCCCAAAACTAGATCAGTTGCGGTTCGCCGTTCTGGCCCTCGGCGACTCCAGTTACGAATATTTCTGCGAAGCTGGCAAACGTCTCGACCGGCGTTTTGAGGAATTGGGCGCGAGCCGGCTTGCCGACCGGATCGATTGTGATATCGATTATGAGGAGCCTTTTGAAGAATGGCGCAAGTCCGTTCTCGGACTTCTGCACATCGAAAACGTATCCTCGTCAGTGTCAACAACGCCCGTTTCGGGCAGCGGCTTAAATGCGTCCGCACTTAAACACGACAAACGAAACCCGTTTATGGCGACCGTCATCGACAATCTCCCGATTGTCGGGCGCGGATCGTCAAAAGAAACGCGTCATATTGAGGTGTCGCTGGACGGATCCGGATTGAATTATGAACCGGGCGATGCGTTGGGAGTTCTGACGTGCAACGATTCAGCTGTGGTGACCGCGCTTCTTGAGGCGCTGGGGTTCAACGCCGAACACCAACTGGAACTCAAGGGTGAGACGACAACAGTCAAAGATGCATTTGCGCATCGCTTTGAAATAACGACCGCGACGCCGCGCTTTCTTGATTATTGGGCGCGTGTAACGAAGGCGGATGAACTGCGGACACTCTTGCAGGAAGATCGGTCGGCCGACCGCGCCGTTTATTTGCACAGGCATCATATAATCGACATTGTGCGGCGCTTTTCCTGCCGCGTCACGCCGGAAGATTTCGCGACAAGTCTTCGCCCACTCCAACCGCGCCTCTATTCGATCGCCTCAAGCCTCGCCGCGGCGCCCGACGAAGCGCACCTCACTGTCGCCCCCGTTCGCTATGACCTTCACGGCGAAACGCGGACGGGTGTCTGCTCAGGGCTTCTCGCGGATCGGAGCGAGCCGGAAACGGTGTTGCCGGTCTATATTCAAACCAACACCCATTTCCGTCTGCCGGATGACGAGGCGCCAATTATAATGATCGGTGCGGGCACAGGGGTCGCCCCTTATCGAGCATTTCTTCAAGAGCTCGAGGCGGCGGGCAAGGACAATCAAAGCTGGCTGTTTTTCGGGGAGCGGAATTTCAGGACAGATTTTCTTTACCAGGCGGAATGGCAGGGTTGGTTGAAGGACGGAACGCTCACTCGTATGGACGTCGCTTTCTCGCGGGACGGGCCCGAGAAAACTTACGTCCAGCATCGAATGCGCGAACAGAGTAGGGATGTTTTCCGCTGGCTGGAAAGCGGCGCGCATATCTATGTATGCGGCGACGCAGTCAATCTGGCCCCAGACGTAGAAGAAGCTTTGATCGATCTGGTTGCATTGGAATCCCGGACGAGCCGAGAGGCGGCGGAAGGCTATGTCCGTAGCCTAAATGCCGATCACCGCTATCATCGCGACGTTTATTGAGGCCCCATCATGAACGAGAACGCGAAGTCCCGCGAACACGATATTTCCCAGCCGCTCGATCGGCTTAATCCCGATGAACGCATGAAGGCTGAAAGCGACTTCCTGCGCGGAACGATCGGTAGCGGGCTGGGGAACAGGATCACCGGCGCCGTGCCCGACGCCAGTGACGTCAAGCTGATGAAATTCCACGGCATCTATCAACAGGACGATCGCGACCTCCGAGACGAACGGCGCCGCCAGAAGCTGGAACCGGCCTACCAGTTCATGATCCGTGTGAGGCTTCCCGGCGGCGTTTGCTCGACGGCGCAATGGCTGAAACTCGACGAGCTGGCCCGCGCCCATGGCGGGGAAACGCTAAGGCTGACGACCAGGCAGACTTTTCAGTTCCACTGGGTGCTGAAAGACCGTCTGCGGCCGCTCATCCAAGGTCTGCATGAAGCGCTGCTCGATACGATCGCCGCCTGCGGGGATGACAGCCGCGGCGTCATGTGCACTGTCGATCCAGCATGCTCCTCCATGCATGCCGAGGTCGCCGCGCTCGCCAAACGCGTCAGCGACCATGTCATCCCGCGGACGCGCGGCTATCATGAGATCTGGTATGGCGAGGAGCGGGTTGCGACATCCGAACAGGAAGAACCTTTCTACGGCCGCACATACATGCCGAGGAAATTCAAGATCGGCTTCGCACTTCCACCGTCCAATGACATTGACGTTTATGCGCAGGATCTCGGCTTTATCGCCATCGGTGACAAGACCGGCCTTAGAGGTTTCAACGTAGCGATCGGCGGCGGCATGGGGCGCACAGACAAGGCTCCACAGACTTATCCTCGATTGGCGGATGTAATCGGTTTCGTGACGGCGGACCGATTACTGGATTGCGCCGAAGCCGTGATGGGCGTGCAGCGGGACTATGGCGACAGGAAAGACCGACAGCGCGCCCGTTTCAAATACACGATCGACGACAAAGGGCTTGATTGGATCAAGGGCGAAATCGAGCGCAGGATGAGCGCGCCATTTGAAACAGCGCGGCCGTTTCATTTTGATTCGAACGGCGATCGATTCGGATGGGTGAAGACCGAAGATGGCCGCTGGCACTTCACTTTGTTTATCGAGAATGGCCGGGTGTCGGGACCGCTGCTGGACGGTTTGCGTGCGATCGCCCGCATCCATCATGGCGCCTTCCGGCTCACCCCGAACCAGAATCTGATCATCGCCGGCGTTGCAGAAGAAGACAAGGCTGCAATCGAGGCGGTGCTCGCTGAATCTCGCCTAACTGAACAAGCCGCATCGGTCATTCGCCGAAACTCGATTGCCTGTGTCGCTTTTCCGACTTGCGGTCTCGCCATGGCCGAAAGCGAGCGATATCTTCCCGGACTGATCACGAAAATCGAAGCAATGCTCGGCCAAAAAGGTCTGGCGGACGAACCAATCACCATCCGCATGAGCGGCTGTCCAAATGGTTGCTCCAGGCCTTATATCGCTGAAATAGGACTGACCGGCCGCGCGCCGGGAAAATACAACCTTTATCTTGGCGGAGGTTTTCACGGCCAGCGGCTGAATCGCATGATATGTGAAAATGTCGGCGAGGAAGCGATACTCGGCGCGCTGGATCAAGCTTTTACGAAATACGCCAACGAGCGCGAGAACGGCGAGCGCTTCGGCGATTTCTGCATTCGCGCAGGCATGGTGCGGGAAGTGACCGAAGGACGCCTTTTCAATGAATCATGAAGGCGGGCGATCGTGCGGGCCGCAAACCGTCGCCGCAACCTTCGGCGTCGCGACGGACAGGGCGTTCGGCGCGGTGTCGCCACCAATATATCTGTCGAGCACCTATACCTTCGAAGGATATAACGAACCTCGGTCTTACGAATACGGCCGTTCGGGCAATCCTACGCGCGAGATGCTTGCAGAAGCGCTTTCGAAATTGGAGGGCGGCGCCGGCGCCGTCATCACGTCAAGCGGGATGGCGGCCATTGACCTGCTGCTGGGACGGTTGCGCCCCAACGACGCCGTCATTGCTCCGCATGATTGTTATGGCGGAACGCACCGGCTTCTGAAGGCGCGTTCGGCGTTAGGGCAATTTTCCGTGAGCTTTATAGATCAGGCGGACGACATGGCCCTATGCGAGGCGTTCGCCGGCGGGCCTTCTCTCATCTTCATTGAAACGCCCAGCAATCCGCTGATGCGCGTTGTAGACATTGTAAAAATCGCGCTTATGGCGAAGGCGGCCGGCATTTGTGTCGCGGTGGATAACACATTTCTGTCGCCCGCGGTCCAGCGGCCGATCGCACTTGGCGCCGATTACGTTCTTCATTCTACGACAAAATTTTTGAATGGGCACTCGGATGTGATTGGGGGCGCCGTCGTGGCGGCGAACATTGAAAAGGCCCGGGAGCTCCGCAACTGGGCGACTACAGTCGGCGCTTGTGGTTCGCCCTTCGACGCCTGGCTGACCATGAGAGGGCTGCGGACGCTTTACGCCCGGATGGAGCGCCAGCAGAAAACGGCGGCCCTGCTGGCGGAATGGCTGCAGGATCATCCGGCTGTGAAGATTGTTCATTATCCTGGATTGGCGTCGCATCCGGACCACAAGCTCGCTTCGAAGCAGCAAACCGGATTCGGCGCGATGCTCAGTTTCGAACTAGCGGGCGGGAGTGACGCGGCGCGGATCTTCGTGGAATCGCTCCGCGTGTTCACGCTTGCCGAGTCGCTTGGGGGCGTCGAGAGCCTTGTCGCCCACCCCGCCACCATGACTCATGCGGATATGGGTGAGAAGGCGCGGGGCATAGCGGGGATTAATGACGGGTTGATCCGCATTTCGGTTGGCCTTGAAAACGAACAGGATCTGCTCACCGATCTTGCCGCCAGCCTGAAGGCCTGTTGAGGGCGATATGCAATCGCTTGGCATTTGACTTTTTTGTTATATCGGAAACGTGCCAATGGCAGCTGTTGTTAATGGCTCAACATGGGGACCCCATATTGATTGCAGGGAGGCAATTCAGCTCCATGACATTCGTCGTCACCGATAACTGCATCTTGTGCAAATATACAGACTGTGTCGCGGTTTGCCCTGTTGATTGCTTCTATGAGGGCGAGAACATGTTGGCGATACATCCTGACGAATGCATCGATTGCGGAGCATGCGTCCCTGAATGCCCAGCCGAAGCTATCTTCCCGGATATTCACACTGCGGTCGAGCCGCAGTGGATCCAGTTAAACCGAAAATATTCCGAAAAATGGCCGAATATCACGCAGCGAAAATCGCCAATGCCGAACGCGGTGGCCTTAAATGGCGTTCCGGATAAGCTCCGATTTTTGAATTCTGCACCCGGATGCGGCGATCAATAAAGGAACGTTCTCATTCGCGCCTGCCGTAAGAGTGTTCGGCGGCAGGCCCGCGCATAGTGGTAAATGCATGCCAGGTGGCGTGACCGAGGAGAGGGAAAACAACAATCAATGCGACAAAACCGGTTGCAGCGCAAAACATGAAAAGAGCAACGACAAGAAAAGCCCAGCTGAGCATGACTTGAAGGTTGTTCCACACAAGCGCCATGCTTTGCCCCATGGCGGTAAAGGCATCAGTGCGCTCTTCGAGAAGCCGTGGAATTGCAAACACGCTGATTGAGAAGGAAAAAGCGGCGAATAAACCGCCAGTTAGAGTTCCGACGATAAGCAGCATCCAGCCCATAGGCGTTCCGAGCAAGACGGGGAGGATTTCATCCAGACCTGGAAATGGGCGAAGGCCGAAAAAGAGGGCGTATAGAAGGATAGCGGCGCGATTCCATAACATCATGAGGAGGCAAAGAAGCAGCCCCACAAAAACAATCTGCCCTCCAGAGCGAATCCTGACGAAGGCCATGTTAACGAAGGATACGGGCTCTCCCGACGCCAAACGGCGACTCTTCTCATAAAGACCTGTCGCAGCCAGAGGAGCCACAACGAGAAATCCTGATAACGCGGGGAAAAGGATGTAATCGTATTCAAGATGAAAAATGCTGAACAGCACCAGCAGCGAGACCAGGAAAAGCAAAACGCCGTAAGCAATGCTAAGTTCCGGGCGACGTACAAAGTCCCGCCATCCGGCGGAAAGCCACAAAAGCGCAACGGTTGGTTTGAGGTCGCGACGCCAGTTCGTCCTGCTGGCGGCGAGCGGTGGAAGCACAGGGGGAAGCGTATCCGTCGTTTTCGAATTGACCATAGTGGCCTCTCTTGTTTCAGCAGGACGATTGAGCGGCGCGGAATCCGCCTTCAGGCTCTGGTGCTTTCAGATG
>JAUIEG010000096.1 GCA_030428745.1 Alphaproteobacteria bacterium | reverse complement strand
AGTCGGCATGGCCGTAAACGCTGACGCTCGTCTTTTTATATTCTTTCAAAACGATCGCGACCGAATTCAGGGTCTCGTAAAAGCCCGGTGTGATATCCGACTGGTTCACCCCAAAGGTGATGTCGGACGGCATGTTGAGAATGATGTTGTCGCCATTGCGGGTGACGGAAACGCCTGAATTGGCGAGGCGCTCACGCAGTTTCGCCTGTTGGCGGTCCTGATAGACGCCGATGCCGACACCGGTGGCCGCGCCAACGCCCGCGCCGATGATGGCGCCTTTTTTCGCGTCGCCAGCGATCGCGCCAACGATCGCGCCCGCCGCCGCGCCGGCGCCTGCGCCCGCCGCGCCTGACGTCACCGTCCGGCTGGCGCGCTTTTCGCCTGTGTAGGGATTAGTGGTGCAGCCGACCGCGAAGACCGCGACCGACGCAAGAATAAGCATTTTCCGCATTGCTGTTGTTCCTTTCAGCGTTGCATTGACTCTATCGTCCGGGCAGCCTCGCGCCCCCGTCCGGCCCTGAAATATCGCCCGGAATATGGGCTGATTGAGGGCGCTCCGCCATTAAAAACAGGTAAGTAGGATAAAAGTTTCCCCCCATACGCGAAACAATTGTCTGCAAACATAAAACTTCCTTGGAGCCCGCCCCTTGACGGTTCCGCCTCCCGCTCCTAAATCGCCGTTAGCACTCACCGGGAGTGAGTGCCAACAGGCGCGTTCAGCGCCTGTTTATCTGATTAACATGTTGTTTTTATTGAAAAACACAGCCTAGGGAGACCTCTATCATGGCTTTTCGGCCTCTCCATGACCGCGTGCTGGTCCGCCGCATCGAAGAAGACCAGAAAACCGCGGGCGGCATTATCATCCCCGACTCCGCCAAGGAAAAGCCCCAGCAGGGCGAAGTGGTCGCTTGCGGCACAGGCGCGCGCGGCGACGACAATGAACTGATCCCCCTCGACGTGAAGTCGGGCGACAAGATCCTTTTCGGCAAATGGTCCGGATCGGAAGTGAAAATTGACGGTGAGGAGCTCCTGATCATGAAGGAGTCGGACATCCTCGGGATCATCGACTAACCCCATCTGAAAAGAGTTTTAAGGAGAAGCATCAATGGCTGCCAAGGAAGTCAAATTCGATGTCGAAGCGCGCGATAAAATGCTGCGCGGCGTCGACATCCTCGCCAATGCGGTGAAAGTGACGCTCGGCCCCAAAGGCCGCAACGTCGTCATCGACAAATCGTTCGGCGCCCCGCGCACGACGAAAGACGGCGTGACCGTCGCCAAAGAGATCGAGCTTGAAGACAAGTTCGAAAATATGGGCGCCCAGATGGTGCGCGAAGTGGCGTCGAAAACCAACGACGAAGCCGGCGACGGCACCACGACCGCAACCGTTCTCGCTCAGGCGATCGTCAAAGAAGGCGCAAAAGCCGTCGCCGCCGGCATGAACCCGATGGACCTGAAGCGCGGCGTCGATCTCGCCGTGGCGAAAGTCATCGAAGACATCCGCAACCACGCGACCAAAATCGCTTCTTCTTCTGAAATCGCACAGGTCGGCACGATCTCTGCGAATGGCGAAAAAGAAATCGGCGAAATGATCGCAAAAGCGATGGACAAAGTCGGCAATGAAGGCGTCATCACCGTTGAGGAAGCCAAAACAGCCGAAACCGAACTTGATGTCGTTGAAGGCATGCAGTTTGATCGCGGCTACCTGTCGCCTTACTTCATCACCAATGCTGACAAGATGATTGCGGACCTCGAAGATCCGTACATCCTGCTGCACGAGAAAAAACTCTCGAACCTGCAATCGATGCTGCCGCTGCTCGAAGCTGTGGTTCAGTCGTCGCGTCCGCTGCTGATCATTGCAGAAGACGTCGAAGGCGAAGCGCTGGCGACTCTCGTCGTCAACAAGCTCCGCGGCGGCCTGAAAATCGCAGCCGTGAAAGCGCCGGGCTTCGGCGATCGCCGCAAAGCGATGCTCGAAGACATTGCGATCCTCACCGGCGGCCAGGTCATCTCCGAAGACCTCGGCATCAAGCTTGAAAATGTCGGTCTTGACATGCTCGGCACCGCCAAGAAGGTCACGATCAACAAAGACGACACCACCATCGTCGACGGCGCTGGCGAAAAAGCGGACATCGAAGCGCGCACCAGCCAGATCCGCAAACAGATCGAGGAAACGACCTCCGATTACGACCGCGAAAAACTGCAGGAACGTCTGGCGAAACTCGCTGGCGGCGTTGCGGTGATCAAAGTCGGCGGCGTAACCGAAGTCGAAGTGAAAGAGCGTAAGGATCGCGTCGACGACGCGCTCAACGCAACCCGTGCGGCTGTCGAAGAAGGCATCGTTCCGGGCGGCGGCGCAGCCCTCCTTTACGGTTCGAAAGCGCTTGACGGCATGGAAGGCGAAAACGCCGACCAGACTGCAGGCATCAACATCGTTCGCCGCGCAGTTCAGGCCCCGATCCGTCAGATCGTCAAAAACGCTGGCGGCGAAGGCTCGATCGTTGTGGGCAAGCTGATGGAGCAGGACAGCTACAAGTTCGGCTTCAACGCCCAGACCGACGAATATGTCGACCTCATCGCGGCCGGCATCGTCGACCCGGCGAAGGTTGTTCGGACCGCGCTTCAGGATGCGGCCTCTGTCGCCGGCCTCCTGATCACGACCGAAGCCATGATTGCTGACGCGCCGAAGAAAGATAACGGCGGCGGCGGCATGCCCGACATGGGCGGCATGGGCGGAATGGGCGGCATGGGCGGCATGATGTAATTGGCGAAGCCAATTGCATCGAAAAGCCGCCCATCATGAGCAATCGTCCGGATCGGCAGCGCCGATCCGGAGGGGCGGCATGATGTAAGCCCAGCCAACCGGCTGAAAATTTTGTTGCGTAGAAAAAGGCGGCCCCACAAGGGCCGCCTTTTTTGCAGCGCAACTATACCCGTTAAACGGGAATTTCAGGCGCCGTCATTGCGCGCCGCCCCCTATTTGCTAGTCTCCCGGCGGGGCATTCAAGGCGGGGCTGATATGACAACAATCTTGCGCGCAGCGCAGACAGCGTTTCTTTCTTTTTTCACCGTTACGACAGCGGCTCTCGCGCAAGACGCGCAGCCGGCGGGAGACATCGGCGTTAGCGCGGAAAGCGCAACATCCGAGGCCGCGCCTGTCGAAGCTGAAACTACCGATCTTTTCGCGCGCGATTCATTCAGCATGCGCCCCATCGTTTGCCCCTTCAAAGGCGAAGTGGATTACAAAGGGGGCGAGATTTCCTGCAGCCTTTTTGAAGTTCCCGAAAACCGCGAGAAAGCCCGCTCGCGCATGATTGAGCTGCATGTGGTCAAACTGCATGCGCGCAAGCCCGATGACTGGAACACAGCAGAAAAGGGCGAATGGAAAAAACGCGAAGACCCGATCATCTACCTGACCGGCGGCCCCGGCGCGAAAGCGCAAGGCTATGTCACGCGGTTCAAGGATCACGGCATCCGCGATGCACGCGATCTATATATTCTTGAGCAGCGCGGCATCGGCTGGTCGGCGGATTTCTGCCAGGATTACGGTCTCTTCGACCCGTCCGCGGCGAACACGCCCGACTGGAGCGCCTATCAGGAAGCGAGCCTCAAAGCGATGGAGGCCTGCTTCGCCAAGGCCAAGGCTGCACGCGTCGATCTCTCCGGCTATAACACCATCGAAAACGCCCGTGACGTCCATGCCTTGCGTCAGGCGCTCGGCTTCGATCAGTGGAATGTGTGGGGCATTTCCTATGGCTCAATCCTCGGTCAGGCCTATCTGAAAGAAGATCCCGCAGGCATTCGCGCCGCGGTGATCGACGCCATTGTTCCCTTGCAACAGGATGTTACGTTCTTTCATATCGCACGCCATTACGACCGTGTGCTGACAATACTTGAAGACGCCTGCAAGGAAGACAGCGCCTGCGCGCGCGATTTTCCCGACCTTGTGGCGCGCTACAAAAACGCGATCAAGAAAGTTGCGGCGAACCCCATCGAACTCGACGCCATCGACAAGGAGCTTTTCCCGAGCGGAAAGGCCTATTTCTTTCACGACCTGATCGGCGGCGCTCCCTTCTCGCTCTTTTACGAACAAAAAAATTACCCGTCGCTTCCGGCCTTCATTTCGGCGCTGACGCGCATGGTGGAAGAAGAAAATTATGATGCGCTGCGCGTCGCCACCGCTGGCGGCGGGGGCGACGGATTCGACATCAGCCAGGGCATGTACAACGCCATTGCCTGCAATGACGGCTGGGCCCCCGGCGTCCGCAAATCATTTGAACAAGACGGGATTGATCATCCTGTTCTGTCGATGATCTTCGGCGACCCCTCGCTCGCCGACGAACAGGCGAAAATTTGCAAGCGCTATGGCCTCGACCCGCGGCCCGCCGAAGACTACCTGCCGGTGAAAACGGATATCCGCACCCTGCTTGTGGAAGGCGTCATGGACCCGATTACACCGCCGCCGCTCGCGGAAATCATTGTCCCCGGATTTACTAACGGAACTTATGTGGAGTTCCCCTATGCGGGCCATGGACCAACGCGCTCGGTTGAGTGCGCCGGCGACTTCCTGACGAAATTCTACGATGACCCCGATGGCGAACTTGACCTAACCTGTCCCGAAAGCATGGAGCGGCCGGAATTTTCCGGGCCGCTATTTGCAACCAACGGTCTCACAAACCTTGCCGTCATGTTCTCTGAAGACAAGAAATCCATTGCGCTTCCGGTTATCTGGATCGGCCTCGCTGCGGTGATCTTCCTCTTCGGCGCCGTTGTTTATACGCTCGCCCCGGTCGCGCGCGTCATCAACCGTTCGGGCGCTATGCCCACCGGCGGGGCGCGCCTCATCGCCTGGCTCACGGCGCTCGCGGGGGCCGCCTCCATCGGCGGGATCGCCGCCGGCGCAGCCATGGCGGCGCAAGAAAATGCACTCCTGTTGCTTACCGGCCTGCCGGGCTGGACGAAGTTCGCCGCGCTTGCCGGACTGGTTGCAGGGCCGCTCGGGCTGTTGCTTTTGTGGCTGACCGCAAAAGCGCGCATGCAGACGCCGTTGCCGATCGGCGTCTGCCTCGGCCTTCTCCTCACCGGCGTCGCGGGCGTCGCCCTCGCCGCATGGATTGCGGTCTGGGGCTTCCTGCCTTTCTGACCAGGAACCCGCATTTATCCCGTGAATAGAGGCGGCCTATTTGGCCGCCTTTTTCCTTGCCCTGACAAACGCATAGAGGCAGAAGGCGGACAAAGGAGCCAGCGCCATGCTTGCGGACATCTTGCCCGTCTTCACCACCGCCTTTGTCACGCTTTTCATCGTCATCGATCCCATCCTGGTGACGCCGATTTTCGCGTCGCTGACCAAGAACGAAATGCCGCGTGAAAGGCTGCGCATCGCTTTAATGGCGGCGGCCTATTCGGTGGGGCTGCTGATGCTGTTCGGTTTTGCGGGAAACGCCATGCTGCATCATCTGGGCGTCAGCTTCGCCGCCTTCCGCGCGGCTATGGGCATCATTCTTTTCATCATGGGTTTCCGGATGTTCTTCGATCCGGACTCCGAAACCCAAGCCAAGACGCCGGGCCCCAAAGCCTCGGCGCGTGACAATATTGCGTTTTTCCCGCTGGCGATCCCCATGCTCGCCGGCCCCGGGGCGATCGCCACCGTCATGCTGCTCATGGGGCCGGGCGCCACGGTCATCGACAAGGGCGCCGCGCTTTCCGCTATGGTCATTGTGCTGATGATTGCGGTGTTGATGATGGCTTTTGCGAGCCGCATCGGAGACGCCCTCGGGCGCACCGGCATGAACGCCATCACGCGCATCCTCGGCATGATGCTAATGGCGCTATCGACGCAATATGTGTTCGACGGCGTTCGGGTCGGGATTCTGGAGAAAATCAGCGCGGCTTAAAAACGCGAGTCAGCGCGGGCTCGCGCCATAGGTGACGGACCCGCCGCTGTAATTGGCGCCCGAGCCATCGCCCGTGCAGACGAAGCGCGTCACGCGCGGCGTTTCACCCTTGCGGCAGCTTTTTTCGATTTCGGAAAGGCCGCGATCGCAGGCGCGGGCGACGGCGCTGCCGTCAGGCCAATCGGAAAAGCTGCGCCAATTGATCGACACATCGAAATTGACGCCGCAGAGCTGTTCGGTAAAGGCCGCCTCGCGCTGAAGCGCGGCTTCCTCGGCTTCCTGGGCGCGTATCTCCCGCAAGGGCTGAGCCGCAAGCACGGTGGGCGCAACACATAAAAAGGCGCTGGCGGCCAGCAAGGCCCCGCATCTGACACTTGGTCGGAATATGCCTTTTGCGTGCATCATGGGCGTAATCTCCCCCCTCAATGCGGCTGTTTTAAGACAGAAAACTGCGAAATTCATAAAGAAAATGCAGGAAAACGGGCCCTTCTAGAGGGTTTCCTCCAGATAGTGGGCGACTTTCGCCGAGGAGGGCCGCCCGCCAATGCCCTGATTTGGGACATAGAGGATTTCCAGCACCGCCCCATTGAGTGCGACACCCGGCGCCGCGCCCGGCAGGAAGGCGACGCGGCGCACGCGCTCAGCAAGAACCCGCGCGCCGGTGGCGTCATTGGCGACCATGGCGAGCCCCTTGGCGGCCGTCAGCACCGCGTCTGACAAGACCGCCGAATTATCGCCCTTCGTGCGGCGGCCCGCGCTGACGTCAAAGAAGACCGGCGAGCCGACAATCGCGCTGATCTGCGCCGAGGCGCCTTGCGCGCGCCGGAGCGCGGCGTCGTACTCTTCAAAGACAAGCTTAAGCGGGTGATCGTCCCCAAATGATTTCGAGGCCGCGACGCCCTGAAACTCGCCTGGCCAAAACACGGTGGCGCCGCCATAAGCCGCAATTCGCAACAACGTCTCGCCCTCATCGGTTTTGTAAATGACGTCGCCCCGCGGGCCGCGGGTTGCGCTTAGCAGATATATTTCCGGCGCCGGACCAGCGGCGTCGAGAACGCAGTCGAGCCGCGTGTCTTCGGGTGAACATAGAAACTGAACGCGCGCGCTTGCGCCGCGTTCCTCGAAAAGAAAGGTCCGGTCATCGCTCGCCAGCACATAGCGCTCCACCGCGCGCGCCGGACCATAATCGCTTGTCCGATCCCGGCGCTTGCCCACAAGCGCGGCAAAGGGATTGTCCGAGCGCTGAGCAAGCTTGAGGATAGGGGCCTCCTGCGCCTGCGCGACGGAGGCAGGCAAAAGTGTCGCCGCCATCAAAAATGGGGCGATGACAAAAGCGGCAAGCCGCGTCATCCGAAAGCCGCCCCGGCCGGGGCCCGTCTTGATCATGGGCGAAACCTAGCTGAGGATTTTGGTGAAAAAAGGGCCCCGGCGGCAATTTTCTGCCCCCGGAGCCTTTTGATAAATCAAAGACTTACGCCTTTTAAGCAGCGATATACTGACCGCCATTGGCCGTCAGCACAGCGCCAGTGATAAAGCCCGCCTTGTCATCGGCGAGGAAAGCCACGCAATCGCCAATCTCCGCCGCTTCACCTAGCCGGCCCACAGGAATCTGCGCGGCGATTTTTTTCAGCGCGTCTTCCGGCATCGCAGACACCATCTCGGTGGCGATGTAGCCCGGCGCGACCGCATTCACGGTCACACCCTTGAACGCGCCTTCCTGCGCCAGCGCGCGCGTGAACCCGATCATGCCCGCCTTCGCCGCGGAATAATTTGTCTGGCCCATCTGGCCTTTCTGGCCGTTGATCGAAGAAATGTTGACGATGCGCCCGAAGCCGCGCTCGCGCATGCCGGGAAAGACCTGGTGCGACATGTTGAAGACGCTATCGAGATCGGCGCGGATCACCTGGCTCCATTGTTCAGGACCAACCTTGTGAAACATGCCGTCGCGCGTAATGCCCGCATTGTTGACGAGAATGTCAGTGGGACCTTGCGCCGCTTCGATTTCCGCAACGCCCGCCTTGCAGGCCTCATAGTCGCCCACATCCCACTTGAAGACGTTGACGCCGGTTTCGTCCTTGAACTTCGCCGCCGCCTCATCATTGCCCGCATAGGTCGCCGCGACAGTGCAACCCTTTTCCTTCAAGGCGAGGCAAATGGCGCGGCCTATGCCGCGCGTGCCGCCGGTGACAATTGCATTTCTGCCCATGATGTTTTCTCCCGGTTTGTTTCCACCCTACGCTTTACGCAACTCATCAGCCCGACTTTAACGCTCCACGCAGAGCGCGACTCCCATGCCGCCGCCGATGCAGAGCGTTGCGAGGCCTTTCGACTTGCCCGAGCGTTTCAGCTCATAAAGCAGCGTCGTCAAAATACGCGCGCCTGATGCGCCGATGGGGTGGCCGATGGCGATGGCCCCGCCATTGACGTTCACCTTCGACGCGTCCCAACCAAGTTCTTTGCCGACAGCTAACGCCTGCGCAGCGAA
>JAUIEG010000816.1 GCA_030428745.1 Alphaproteobacteria bacterium | reverse complement strand
CTCAAGCGACAATGCGAGCTCCCTCAGCGTCTCATAAGTGATGGGCGGTTTCTCGCGGCTTGCCATTTTCTTCGCCGGTTTTTTGGCCATTTATTTTGCGTCGGCGGTGGGACCGCCGCAAATGCCAGCGATGAGGAGTTTTTCCCAGGCCTCCTCCGGCGTTGATGCAAAGTGGAATAGATTGATGTCGCCGGGGCTGATCATCTCATGCTCGACAAGGTGGCGAAAATTGATGGCCTTGGTCCAGTAGTCCTCGTCGAACAAGATAACGGGAATGGTGTCGCTCTTGCCGGTCTGGATCAGCGTCAGGAGTTCGAACAGTTCGTCGAATGTGCCGAACCCGCCCGGAAAGACGACCAGCGCTTTTGCGCGCATGGCGAAATGCATTTTACGCATGGCGAAATAGTGAAACTGGAATGTGAGGTCCGGCGTCGAATAGGCGTTGGGTTCCTGTTCGAAGGGGAGGCGAATGTTAAAGCCGATTGAAGGCGCCCCGGCGTCATGGGCGCCGCGATTCGCCGCCTCCATGATCCCGCCGCCGCCGCCCGTCGCAATAACGTTTTCCCGCGTGCCGTCATGTTCCCTGTCTTTGGCGCCGCCGCGTTCGGAGGCGATGCGGGCGAACTCACGCGCGGCGCCGTACCAGCGCGCATGTTCGCCATTGCCGTTTTCATGAGTGCGCGCAGAGCCGAACACAACAATCGTTGAATTGACTCCCCAGGCGCGCAAATGTTCTTCGGCTTTTTCATATTCGAGGAGGAAGCGGACGCCGCGCAACGGATCGCTGAGGAGAAACTCCTGATCGAGCGCCGCGAGAAGATAAGCGGGCGAAGCCATTTGCGCGGCATTGTCCGGGGTTTTGTCGGTCATGGAAGGATGCGTCCTTTTGCGGCTTCTTCTTCGATCAGCTTTTTATAAAGCGACTGTAGTTTTTGCACCATCGGCCCGGCTTCACGGCTGATTTTGCGGCCGTCGACTTCCCCGACCGGCGTGACGCCTGCGAAGGTGCCGGTGATGAAAGCTTCATCTGCATTATAGACATCATGCAGCGAAAAATTTCGTTCGTGAACGTCAAAATCGTTTGCGCGCGCAAGGTCGATGATCGTCCGCCGCGTAATCCCGCCGAGGCAGAAATCACCGGTGGAGGTCCACAAGGCGCCGTCCCGGGCGATAAAGAAATGCGTCGAATTGCAGGTGGCGACAAAGCCGTGCGGGTCCAGCATCAGCGCTTCATCGGCGCCCGCCTTCGCGGCCTGTATGCAGGCCATGATGCAGTTGTGCTTTGAATGGGAATTGAGCTTCTGGTCCTGCACGTCCGGATAGCCGCGGCGCACATGCGCGGTGAACAGCCGGGCACCGTGTTTTGCGTTCTCCGGAAGCGGCGTCTTGAACTCCGGAATGATGACAATGGTGGGCGGCGTGATCGTCGCGCGCGGGTCCTGATAGGGCGTCGCCTTGATCCCGCGCGTCACCATAAGGCGGATGTGAACGCCGTCATGGGCTTCATTGGCGTCCAGGCAATTATAGAGCCGCTCTGCAAGCTCTGTTTTTGTGAGCGGCATTTCAAAGTCGAGCGTCTTCGCCCCCTCGTAGAGACGGCGCAGATGT
>JAUIEG010000815.1 GCA_030428745.1 Alphaproteobacteria bacterium | reverse complement strand
GAAAATATCCGCGCCTTTAATTTCGGCGCCAAAGTCGGACGCACCTTCGCCGCTGAGCGGGCCGCCGAAAACATCAATATCTTCGACGCCGTCAACAGCTACGCCAAGTCGCTGATCGCAGACAAAAAGAAAGTCGTCATCGCCTGCTGGTCCGAAGGATCGGCAGATCGCATGAAAACCGTTCTTTCCGATCATGGCGCGAAAGATCTGACGCAGGCCGAAAACTGGAGCGCCGTTCAAAAACTAAAAGCGCCAATGATGACAGCGGTGCTTGGCCTTGAGACGGGATTTGAAACACCCGACGCGGCTTTCATTTCCGAACAGGATATTCTTGGTGACCGGCTTGTCCGCCGTGGGCGTAAGAAGCGCGCGGAAAATTTCCTGTCCGAAGCCTCAAGCCTTTCCGTTGGCGACCTTGTCGTCCATGTGGATCACGGCGTCGCCCGCTATCGGGGATTGAAAACCCTGGAAGTTCAGGGCGCGCCCCATGATTGCCTGCATCTTGAATATCATGGCGGCGACAAGCTGTTCCTGCCGGTTGAGAACATCGAACTCCTGTCGCGTTTCGGTTCAGATGACGCAGGCGTGCAGCTCGACAAACTTGGCGGCGCCGCCTGGCAGGGCCGCAAAGCGAAGATGCGCGCGCGCATCAAGATGCTCGCCGAACAGCTTATCGCCATCGCCGCGAAACGCGCCATGCGCACCTCGGATGTGGTGGAGCCGACGACGGGAACCTATGACGAATTCTGTGCGCGTTTTCCTTATGCGGAAACGGAAGATCAGGAAAACGCCATCGCCGATGTCATTGAGGACTTCGCCAAGGGCCAGCCTATGGACCGGCTTGTCTGCGGCGATGTGGGCTTCGGCAAAACCGAAGTCGCGCTGCGCGCCGCTTTCGTCATGGCGATGACCGGCCGCCAGGTGGCGGTGATCGCGCCAACGACCCTGCTGTCGCGCCAGCATTACAAAAACTTCGCTGAACGCTTCAAAGGCTTCCCCTTAAAAATCGCGCAGCTTTCACGGATGGTTTCCGCCGCCGACGCCAAGGCGGCGAAGGAAGGCATCGCCTCCGGCGATGTGGACATCATCATCGGCACTCACGCGCTGCTTCAAAAAACCATCAAATTCCGCGATCTCGGTCTCGTCATTGTCGATGAGGAACAGCATTTCGGCGTCAAACACAAAGAACGCCTGAAAGAGTTCCGCGCCGACACCCATGTGTTGACGCTGACGGCGACGCCGATCCCGCGCACGCTGCAGCTAGCCATGAGCGGCATTCGCGATCTGTCGCTGATCGCAACACCGCCGGTTGACCGGCTTGCCGTGCGCACCACCGTCGGGCCTTTCGATCCCGTCGTGGCGCGCGAGACATTGCTGCGGGAGCATTATCGCGGCGGGCAAAGCTTTTATGTGGCGCCGCGCATTTCCGATCTCGACGACATCGCCGCCTATCTGTCAGACGAACTGCCCGAACTGAAATTCAAAATCGCCCATGGTCAGATGAGCCCCGGCGAACTCGAAGACATCATGACGGCGTTCTATGAAGGCAAGTTCGATGTTCTCGTGTCGACCACCATTATTGAATCCGGCCTCGACATTCCGACCGCGAAT
>JAUIEG010000814.1 GCA_030428745.1 Alphaproteobacteria bacterium | reverse complement strand
GATGGGGTTTAGTACCCTGGGGAGAAGCTGCGCGGCGCCGGGTCGATCACCTGAATGCCGCCGGGCTGGATTTCGAGGATCGCAAGACCGCGCTCCACGGTGCCGTCGGCGTTGAGGCGGAACAGACCGTCCGCGCCGAAATATCCGTTCGGGTCGGCGATGGCGTCTTCGGAAAACCGGTCGCGGCGTCGGCCATTGGCGGCGAGACGCGCCGACAACAGCGTTGCGTCATAGGCAAGCGACGCAAGGCGCGGCGGGTTTGCGCCGAAAGCGTCTTCATAGTGCTTTTCAAAGCTCGCCGTGATGGTCGGGTCGGGCGCGGCGAACCAGCCGCCGCGCAAGGCCGGCTCGCGCGTCAGGCGCGGATTGTTCCAGGACGAAACGCCGAGAATTTTCACCCGGTTGATGTCCACATTGTAATAGGGAAGCAGCGGCGCGAGCGCGCGCAACAGCGTTCCCTGCTCAGGCATCAACACCGCCTGATAGCCCTGGGTGTAGCCTGCTTCGGCGCTGGCGTTTTCCGTGATCGGTTTTGTGCGGTCGCCCTCATAGCCGTGGCGCATTTCCAGCGGAATGATTTCTTTCGAATATTGCGCCAGGCGTTTGGCTGGCGCGAGCATTTCATCGGGCTCTTGAACATAGCGTTCTTCATGAACGATGACGCCGCCGCGGGCGAAGACTTCTTCGGCGAAAGCGCCGGAAACCCGGTCGCCATAATTTGTCATGGGCGCCAAGACGCCGAACCGCACCATCTCCTGGTTCATGGCGTATTCGGTGACGCGCGAGATTTCGAGTTCCGGCGGGAAGGAAAGAAGGAAGACGCCATCGCCCGCCGCCTTGAGGTCGGAGGAAAAAGCGATCATCGGCGTCGAGGCGGCGCGCGTCACGACGGCGGCGGCGTCAACCGATTCTGAAAACAGGGGCCCGAGAATGATTTCCGCGCCGTCCGCGAGCGCTGAGCGCGCCGCGGCGGCTGCGCCTTCCGCGTCGCCGCGTGTGTCTTTCGGGATCAGGAGATAATTCTTTTCGCCTGCATCGAACACTGCGAGCTGCGCGGCGTCGAACATGGCGGCGGCGATGCGGCGGGCGGCTTCGTTATCCGACGAGAAAGGCAGGAGCAGCCCGACCCGCACCGGATCCTCGCCATCCATATGCGGCGGGCGCATGAAGTTGCGGCGGTCATAACGCTCCGCTTCTTCGAAAAGGCCGCCCTCTTCATAAATCGTATCCTGATCGGGAAGCGGTTCGTCGGGGCGCGCGATCACCGGGCCGGAGGGGCGCGTCGGTCCAGTGGAGCTGCAGGCCGCCATCAGCGCCAGCAGCGCGCCGGCCATGCCTGCCTTGACGCCCTTTTTAGTCATCGTGGTGAGACTGAACCGCATCCCCTGAAATCCCTTATTTCCCGCCCGCTTTCGGGGCCTTGTGGTCGGGCGCGAGACTAGCCGGGCCCGGGCCCCGCGTAAACGGCCAGAAGCCCAGCTTTGGGGCCCCGGTGTTGATGGCCCGGCGTTGAGGGCTTGTCTTCGGGCGCCGCCCCGGCCATCCCTTAGGTTATGTCGATGAAAGACTTACCTCCGGAACCGGGCCTTTATGTGACGGCGACGCCCATCGGCA
>JAUIEG010000095.1 GCA_030428745.1 Alphaproteobacteria bacterium | reverse complement strand
TCTGCCCATTGACGATGTATTTGTCTCCCTTACGCACGGCGGCGGTGCGAAGGCTTGCAAGGTCGGACCCGCTTCCCGGCTCGGAAAATCCTTGCGCCCAATAGTAATCGCCATTCCGGATCGCCGGCAGGAATTGTTCCTTTTGCGCCTCGGACCCGAAGGTATAGATAATCGGACCGACCATATGAGTGCCGCCCCAGCAGGTGTCGGGAGCATAGGCCTTGTAAAGCTCTTCCTGAAAGATAAAGAGCTGCAAGGGGGACCAGTTTTTTCCGCCGTAAATCTCGGGCCAATGGGGAACAGTCCAGCCCCGTTTCGAGAGGATTTTCATCCAAGCGAGAGAATCATGCGGGTCGGAGCTATTGGCGCCGCCAAAAAGGCGGGTGCGCTCCTGTATTTCGCGGGGTAGGTCTTGCTTGATTGCATCGCGGATCATCGTCCGGAAATCAGCAAGCGTCTCGTCAAATTTTAAGTCCATGCCGGGTCGTCCTTGAGGATTGGCGCCAGTATGCGGGCAGGGCGCTGATCACAGGATTTCGTCAATATCGCAACTGCACAAGCCTGCCCATAGAAATATCGGAGACGCAATGGCGCGGAGCAGCAACGAAGGTCGGGCGACGGCGCGGTTTGCATCGAATATGCGATCAAATCCCGACCGGATTAATGATGTACCTGCTTGCCACTAGTCTGCGGTCGAAAGTCGGGCCTGATCAATAGCGGAACACCAATGGCGCGAGACCAAGGGAAGTGACATGCAAGGAAACACTCTGAAATCCTATCTGGACGTAATTGCATCAGCAGAAGCGCAGGTCGCAAAGACATGGGCCCCGGACGATCCGTTGTTAGCCGCCGATCTCCACGAACAGATTTTCATGAATCTGTCTCAAGGCTACGTCACCTATTTTCATTCAACCCCGGACCACCCCGAATTTGGCCCGCTGTTCAATTCGATCTTTCGCTTGCAACCTAATCCTGACGACACCTACTGCCGGGCGCCGCTCGAAGCCAACGGCGTCTACCGAATTTCTGGCAATCGCGGTTCTGTCCGTTTGCTGACCTTTACGCTGACGGGCGACATTATCGGAATGGACGAAGCGCCAGGGCGCCAGACTGCGGAATATGATCTCGACGATCATCTTGAATTCCACCCGAACGGCGATTTCGAAGTGATCCTTAGCGCGACAAAGCCCGACGGATGTGATGGGAACTGGTTGCATATGCCGGAAAAGACCCGCTGTGTGATCGTTCGCCAGCGCTCATACAAATGGGGTGAGGAGCGCGAAGCGCCTCTTGCGATTGAGCGGCTTGATACGCCGATTTACAAAAAGCGTGATGACTTGAAAACGCTTGAAACAAAGCTTTCAAAACTTGCGGCCTTTGCGGAACGCCATACGAGGCAATGGCTCGCCTATCAGGACCAGATGCGCGCCAAGGGCCTGATCAACCGTATTGAGCATCATGGGTTTTCCGACCTTGGCGGCATCAAGGTGCAGGTCTACTGGTGGGGCATCTTTGAAATGGAGTCCGATGAGGCGCTGATCCTTGAAACGGATGTGCCGGAAAATGCGGGCTACTGGAACATTCAGTTGAATGACCAGATCTGGAATGCCATCGATTACGTCTGGCGGCAATCGAGCCTTAATGGCTCACAGGCGGTGATTGATAGCGACGGCAAATTCAGAGCGGTCTTGTCCGTTGCGGATCCGGGCATTCCAAACTGGCTGGATACCGGCGGGCGAACTCAGGGATCGATTGTCGGCCGATGGTACAAATGTAAATCCGCGCCCGTGCCCAAGATCACAAAAGTGAAACTCTCAGAGCTCAAAGATCACCTGCCGGCTGATACGCCCCCGGTGAGTGAAAGTGATCGCGTGAGCGCTTTGCGCGCCCGTGCAAGAGGCGCGCAGTTGCGACGCCGGTGGTGATGGCGGTCTAGTCGACGGCCATGATCGCTACCGCCTGACTCGACAAGAGTCCGCCATTGCCTTGCGCGAGCGCGGTTTTCGCGCCATTGACCTGCCGGTCGCCGCATTCGCCGCGAAGCTGCCTGACGGCTTCGATAATGGTGAACAGTCCGTACATCCCTGGATGCATGCAGGAAAGGCCGCCACCATTGGTGTTGACGGGCAGTGACCCTCCAACCGCGATGCGCCCGTCCTCGACGAAGCGGCCGCCTTCGCCTTTCGGACAAAAGCCGAGATCTTCCAGGAACAAGATCGTATTGATCGTAAAAGCATCATAAAGTTCGAGAACATCGATATCATTCGGGCCGAGGCCCGCATCCGTGAAGGCGCGTTTTCCGCATTCCGCGAGCCCGGTAGTCGTGAGGTCAGGCATCCCCATGATCTGGTCATGAGTTGTTCGGCTCGTGGCGCCAAGAACTGAAACCGGTTTTGATCTCAGGTCCTTCGCGCGATCCATTCGGGTCATCACAATCGCGCCGCCGCCATCGGTCACCAGACAGCAGTCCAGTTTGCCGAGGGGGTCGCAGATAATGCGCGCGCCCATATACTCATCCATAGACAATTGTTCGCGATTGGCTGCATCAGGATTAAGCGCCGCCCAACTCCGAGCTGCGATTGCTACGTGACCGAGCTGTTCTTTGGTCGTGCCGAATTCGTGCATATGCCGCGCAGCGGCGAGCGCATAGCTCGTGATAGGGTTGAGCGGCTTATATGGGGCTTCATATGCAAACGGTTTGCGAGAGCTCGTAAGCTTGCCAGTGGCTGAAGCTTGATTGCTTCCATAAGTGATGAGAGCGACGTTGATAAGTCCGGCGTCTAGCAGCCATGCGGCGCGCTCAAGATAGCTCTGGAAAACGTTTCCGCCGGTGCGGCTATTATCCGCGACAATCGGCTCGATCCCCAGATACTGGGCGAGCTGCAATCCGCCGCCAAAAGCGTCATTAGAATGGGTGACGAAAAGCCCATCCACATCTGCCGGCGTCAGACCTGCATCAAATAAAGCGTCGCGCGCTGCGATGCCCGCGATTTCATCCGGGTCATAGCCAGGGGCGCCGCGACCGCCGAATAACGCCGCCCCAACAATTGCAGTCTTGCCTCGGGGGAATTTGGTCAACTATCAATCTCCCGCAGGGATAAAGACGAGCAACGGGCCTTCTTCACCATCTATAATCTGCGCGTTCACAGCCATCCCAATTTTCACGTCGGCTGCCTCAACGCCTTCGACGCGGCTCGTAAGTCGGGGGCCTTCCTCAAGCTCTATCAAGGCGATGTTGTAGTCCGGCGTCGGCGGCTTTTTCCGTACCACAGTTGTCGAATACACCGTTCCTTTGCCGGACGCCTCAACCCATTCGAGCTCTTCACCCGTCCCCGGAGCGTATGCGCGCGGATAGAATACGGCTTTTCCGCTATTCTTCCCGCGCTGGATCATGAACCGGCCTTCCGCCAGAAATTTTGCGTATTGGGCATTGGGCCCGCCGTCTGAAGACACTTCCGTCACCCTAATTTTCCTTCGAGCATCTAATTCCAAGGCTCCATGCTTGGACCCGGCGGCGGGCGTTGTCGAGGCCGATAAGGCGCTATCGGAGATGCGATAGACGCTTATGCTGCGGTGATTTCTTTCCGCGCGCGGTCATTTTTCCCTATTATTGCGTTGCTCGCCCATGAGAGAAATTGAGGAATAATCTTGAGTAATTATTTTGATAAATTACCGCCCTGGCCAGATGGCGATTTTGGTGAATTTGGCCCTGTCGAGGTCAAGCCGCGAGACCGGTATCAACAAATCGGCGGCGCGTTCTTAAGTCGCAACTGGCTCGCCATCCCTCATGTCACGCACCATGACGAAGTTGACGTCACGGACCTCGAGGCGGCGCGTAAGGCTTGGGGAGAGGCGAACCCAGGGCAGAAAATTACCCTGCTGGCGCCGGTGATGAAAGCGGTTGTCGGAGCGCTGAAGGAATTTCCAATATTTAACACCTCTCTCACTGCGGATGGCGCGTCGCTTGTCTGGAAGAAGTACTTTCACATTGGCGTCGCGGTCGATACGCCGAAAGGCTTGCTTGTCGGCGTTGTCAGGGATTGCGATACGAAATCGGCGGCGACGCTCGCTGAGGATACCGCCGCGCTGGCGGAAAAAGCCCGCACCAAAGGACTTTCCATGGCCGAAATGTCCGGCGGCAGCATGACCATTTCGTCCTTGGGTCATATTGGCGGCACAGCTTTTACTCCGATCGTGAACGCGCCGGAGGCAGCCATTCTAGGCCTTACTCGGGTTCAACTGCGTCCAGCGCCCGGCGAGGCAGGCGCTCTTGAATGGCGTAAAATGCTGCCGTTATCGCTTAGTTACGATCACAGGATCATCAATGGCGCGGATGCCGCGAGATTTGTGCGACACATCGGGCGTGAGCTGTCACGGTTTGAATTTGTGTAATAATTTCAATAACGTGCCCAAATCGTATCTACGATAAGTAGCGTTTGCTACATTGGGGATGTGGCGGTGCTGCCGCGACGCTCGTAGTCTCCGCAAAAATGCGCACACAAGCGCGCGATGCAAAATCAAAAAAGCGAAGGCGTTTAGGAGGAAACAGTTTGACCAGCGTAATCAACATTGAAGAACGGTTTAGCCTTGCTGGAAAAAGCGCAATCGTAACGGGCGCTGCGACTGGCATTGGTCGCGAAATTGCAAAGCTTTTCTCCGGAGCAGGAGCTAAAGTTCTGGCAGCCGACATTAATGAAAAAGATCTTGCAACGCTGGATCATGAATGCGGCGGCGTGACGACGACCTTTTACGATCAGGGCGACCCTGATTCCGTAGTTGCGCTGTTCGCGAAAGCCGATGAAATCGGCGATACAGACGTCTTGGTGAATTGCGCTGCGATTTTTCCCTTCCGGCCTTTTGAGGAAGTCGATACCGCGCTTCTCGACAAAATGTTCGCCATCGATGTGCGTGGTCCTTTTCAATGTGTGCAACAAGCGGTGAAGCGCATGAAAAAGGGTGATCGCGGCGGATCGATTGTCAATATTTCATCGGTGAATTCCCTCAAGGCCTGCATCTATGACAACGTGCATTATGGAATCAGCAAGGCGGCTATCAACAACCTTACGGTTTCGGTGGCGCTGGAGTATGCGCCCCATAACATTCGCGTAAATGCGGTTCTTCCCGGCGGCGTCGGTACGGAACAGGCGGGGCGCGCTGCGGACGGTTATCCGCTGAAGGGACCGTTCACGCAACCGGGAAGGATGCCGCTGGGCAACAATGTATGCCGCCCTGACGATATAGCAAATGCGTGCCTGTTTCTCGCAAGCGATGCATCAAGCTACATCACGGGACAGCTTCTGGCGGTCGACGGCGGCTTTTTGGTGAGTTAATTCGATAAGGCTTTTGGCGCCTCTTATCTAGAACGATACACACGGAGATTGGGATGTCGGTGCACAAACTTGAAACGATGGATCGTGAGTTCAGAAAAATCCCCAGTGAAAATTACATCTCCAAAGATTTTCTGAAAAAAGAGAATGAAAACCTATGGCCGCGGGTATGGCAAATTGCCTGCCGGGAAGAGGAAATTCCCAATCCTGGCGACTATATTGTTTATGACATCGCTGATGAAACAATCGTTGTAGTGCGCGGCCAGGACAAGAGCATTCGCGCTTTTTTCAATGTTTGCCCACATCGCGGCCGTCAAATCATGGAGGGTTGCGGCCATACCAATAATTTCCGTTGCATCTATCATAACTGGACATTCGACCTGCAAGGTAAAAACATTGTCGTTCAAGATAAAAAGGATTGGAACGGCTGCCTGGACGCCGAAAACATTGATCTCGTCGGTTTGAAAACAGGGACGTGGGGCGGGTTTGTCTTCGTCAACATGGACCCGAATTGCGAGACGCTGGAAGATTATCTCGGCGTCATTCCGGAATATCTCAACCCGTTTGAATACGAGAATATGCGCTATCGATGGGCGCTTGAGCTTCACGTCGATTGCAACTGGAAAGTTGCGCTGGAAGCCTTCATGGAAGGTTATCACGTCGCCGCAACACACTCACAATTGCTGGAAATCGCGGGCGACGACTATACTCAGAGCTTCTCGCGCGGCATCCACAGCCATTTTGGCTATTGGGACACTAACCCAATTATGGGTACGCCGTCGCCGCGGTTAAAGCGTGAAATGCCAAAGGATGCGCGCCCGGGAGTCGTCGAATTTTTCCGGCAAATGGAAGAGGACTTCGGCGCCATCTTTACGGATCGCGATTATGAGGCCGCGAAAAAAGTGTTTGACGCACTGCCGGCGGATGCTGACCCGATGACCGTGTTCGGCACAGCCGTAATGCTCGGGCAGAAAGCAGCGGAAGAAGAAGGCTGCGGCTATCCGCCAAATCTCACGCCGGAGGCGATGTATAAAGCGGGCACTGGCTGGAATATTTTCCCGAATTGCGTGAGCCTGCCTTATTTTGACGGGGCGGTCTGGTACCGGGCGCGGCCGAATGGCGATGACCCGAGTAAATGCATTTTCAATATCTGGTCTCTGAAGCGTTATGGTCCCGGTAAAGAGCCTGGCGCCAAGACGGAAGTTCATGAGAATATCGAAGGCAAGAGTTTTGGCCTGATTGTGGATCAGGATGTTGCCAATATGACAAAAGTCCAGAAAGGCATGAAAAGCCGGGCCTTTGATGTGGCGCGTCCAAATCCTGTTCAGGAAGTTGAGATCAGCAATCTGCACAAACATCTTGAGCGTTACGTATTAGGCAATGCTCCACGGTGATAATGCGCCCCGACGGCGTGAGGAGTATGGGTTTGCCCGTTTCTTCTGGAAGTAATTATCCTGCTTTCTGTCGAGAAGATGGAAATGGCTGATTTGGAAACTCGGCTTGAAGCGCTTGAGGCGCGTCTTCAGGAAGCCGAAGACCGCTTGGCCATCTACCAACTGCTGGCGGCTTATGGCCCGGCTGTTGACAGTCTTGCCGGGGATGCGTTGCGCGACCTATGGGAGGCCGATGGCGTCTATGATGCAGATGGCGGTCCTTTTGTCGGCGCGGACGCGGTTGGCGGCATCGTGCGGCTTCCGTCTCACAGGGAATGCGTTGCAGCGGGATGCGCCCACTTGGTTGCGATGCCTCATGTCAAGATTAGCGGTGATGCCGCGACCGCAGTGGGTTATTCTTGCCTGAACGTTTTTGACGGCGAACAGTGGATCGTCGTTCGGACAAGCGCGAACAAATGGGAGCTTGTTCGTGAAAACAAAGGTTGGAAGGTATCCCGCCGCACAAATCGAACGCTCAACGGTGACGAGGAAGCCTGCGACATCCTCGCCTCTGCTTTCGCGCCGGGTGAAAATTCAGCAAGCGGGCGATGATGTGTGCAAGTGTATCACGATTGCGATGGAAGCGGCCGCATTTCGTGCAAATCATTGCGTCGCGGGCGCTTACCAAGTGAATAAAAGGGATTCACTATCGATCTCCGTTTAATGCATGAGGGCAATAGATGTCGGAAAACATTCTAATTGACGAGCCAGTTGAAGGCGTCAAACGCCTCACTCTGAACCGGCCGGATGCGATGAATGCATTTACGAATGCAATGTATTTGGAGTTCGTCGAAATTCTCGAAGGCATCAAATACGATCCCGGTGTCCGGGTGGTCATCCTGACAGGAACGGGCAGGGGTTTTTGCACGGGCCACGATCTTCGCGACAAGGAGCCGCCGAGCTGGATCAAGGATGGCGTCGGCAAAGCCTACTACACAAAATACGCGATGCAGGTGATCTCCTCGCTGCCGGTGTTGTTGCGAAATCTGCCCCAGCCCGTCATTTGTGGCATCAACGGCACCGTTGCCGGCATGGGATATGCGTTGCCGCTGGCGGCGGACATCGCAATCGCGGGCGCATCTGCAAAATTTGTCAATGCGATCCATAATGCGGCGACGGGCGCAGAGTTGGGAATGAGCTACATGCTTCCCCGCGCGGTTGGTGCGCAGAAAGCGGCGGAAATTCTTTATACGGCTCGGCGTGTCAGCGCTGAGGAAGCCGCCGATATCGGGCTGGTGCTCAAGACCGTGCCAGATAAAGAGTTACAGGACGCTTGCATTGATCTCGCCAAAGACATCGCCGTCAATGTTCCCATGGGCATTTGGGTCACCAAACAGGCGTTCTGGCACAATATGAACGCCGGCAGTTTGGAACAGGCGATGGAGTTTGAAACACGCGGCGTTTTCATGGCTCAGTCGACAGAGGACGCAAAGGAAAAACGTGCAGCGTTTCTCGAAAAACGCGATCCGAAATTCAGCAGTAAATAAGAGAGCAGTGCAATGGAATTTAACGACATCCTGTACGAGGTCGAGGACGGCATTGCGACGCTGACGCTCAATCGCCCTGACAAATTCAATGCCATGGGGCCGGTGATGATGAATGAAGTCATCTCGGCATTCGATCTGTCCGATCAGGACGACAATGTAAGAGCCGTTATTGTTACGGGGGCAGGCAAGGGCTTTTGCGGTGGCGCGGACCTTTCAAAAGGCGC
>JAUIEG010000094.1 GCA_030428745.1 Alphaproteobacteria bacterium | reverse complement strand
ATATCGACGGCATACACTCAAGCATACAGCAATGGTTAGCGCCCTGAACTGGGCGGAGCTGTCCGCGCCGCTAAGCCAGAACGACCAGGAAATGCCATTTGGGCTTTCACTTTGTGCGCCGCCAGGCGGCGAGTTATTCGCTGTCCATTTGGCGCGAAGCCTTTTTGAGACTGAAGAAAAAAGAAACTGAATTTGTTGCGTATCAACATTTGTTGGCGGATTGCCGACGAAAAAATTTGAGGACCGAAAAGGAAATGAAAATGAAGAAACTGATTGTGCTGTCTGTTTTTGCTTTTGGGGCAGCAATTTCCGGGGCTTTCGCGAATGTCGGCGCTGCATGCTCCGCTGCTGCAGAAAATGGCGACATAGAGCTTCCCGCAGGGATGTCTGTGTCGGAGGCAACGGCGCTGTGTCAGTGCCTTGGTGAAAGCGCGACAGGCGATGTGGCGGCCGAATTTATGGAGAGCCTGGCGATCTACGATTTGGATGAGCGAATGTCATCGTTAAGCGACGAAGCGACAGAAGTTTTTGGTGCGTGCGCAGCGTAAAACCACACCAGAAAGTTCAAATATCTTAATGTCAAAAAACATTGTCATCATCGAGGCTGGTCACGGAGCGGGACAATGATGCGTCAGTCTTGTTCAAATCGGGACTGCCCTCGATGGTGAATTGTTTTCTCCTTATCAGCGCCCGTCACAGTCAAAGGCGTTTCTTAGAGGGGGCGTTGATCTCGAAGGCATCACTGTGCTGAGGTCGTCGTCACCGAATTTTAAAAATGTTGAGAGGCGGGACTCCCGCGCCTCACTAGAAGTTCGTAATCCAGCTACGGGCGAATTTGTGGGGGTGGCGCCAGTGATGGACGCCAAAGAACTTAACGAAGTTATCGCGCGTGCTGTCGTCGCTCAAGCGACTTGGAGATCACTTACGGCGGGTGAGCGGGCGGCGCGCCTGCAGGCGTGGCAATCGAAAATGATTGAGCACACTGACGCATTAGCTGAAGTCGTCACGCTTGAGCAGGGAAAGCCGATCAATGAAGCGCGAGGCGAGGCTGTCTATGCGGCCGGTTTTATTGAATGGTTCGCGCAGGAGGCTCGACGGGCCTATGGCGATACAATCCCGTCTCATCGCTCTGATATAAGGTTATCGACTATTAAACAGCCGATCGGCGTTGTCGCTGCAATCACGCCCTGGAACTTTCCGCTGGCGATGATTGCGCGCAAGGCAGGCGCCGCCCTAGCCGCGGGCTGCGCCTGCATCGTCAAACCGGCGGAGCAAACACCCCTTTCCGCGGTAGCCCTCCAGCGCCTTGCTTTAGAGGTCGGGATTCCTGGCGACATTCTTCCGATAGCGACGGGAGACGCCGTTGAGCTCGGTAGTGTTCTGACGAATGACGATAGAGTGCGAAAAATCAGCTTTACCGGATCAACGGAAGTTGGCGGTCTTATCTATGCCCAGAGCGCGCCAACACTAAAAAAGTTATCGTTGGAGCTTGGCGGCAATGCGCCATTTATTGTCTTTTCTGACGCCGACATAGACCGTGCGTTAGACGCCGCCATGTTCGCCAAGTTTCGCAATGCGGGACAAACATGTGTGTGCGCTAACCGATTTTTTGTGCAAGCGGAAATTTATGACGAGTTTAGCAAGAAACTCGCACGCCGCGTTGAGCAGTTAGTCGTCGGTGATGGCATACGCGAAGAGGTTCAAATTGGTCCCTTGATTGATCAGGCTGCTTTTTCCAATGTCGCGTCGAAAGTAAATGAGGCCGTTGCTGAGGGGGCGCAGATCCTGACCGGCGGCGGTCCGCATGCATGTGGCGGATTATTCTTTCAGCCGACAGTGGTGGTTGACGCGCCAGCTTCTTCGCGGCTTGCGAGAGAAGAAATTTTCGGACCTGTCGCTGCGTTGGTGAAATTCTCAGAGGAAGAAGAAGTCGTGGATATGGCGAACGCCAGCGAGTTTGGTTTGGCGAGCTATATACTTACGGAAAACATTCGGCGGGCGGTGCGAGTCTCCGAGGCGCTGGAATGTGGCATGGTCGGCATCAACACCGGAGCCATTTCGACTGAAGTGGCGCCATTTGGCGGCATAAAACATTCAGGTCTAGGGCGCGAGGGCGGCTGGCAAGGGCTTGATGAGTACCTTGAAGTTAAGATGATTGCGACTGGGATTTAGTTTCGCTGAGGCATGCTTCTCGCCGATGCGATCGACCGCAATCGTCACGCTACATTAATGATAATTCAAGAGAGGACAAACGGATGCCATTCATTCAACCATTGCCACGTTCACAACTGTCAGAATTGGAAGATACGCTTTCTAGCACAGAGAAATTCTTGGGATTTGTTCCCAACGATGTTTTGACGATGGCGCATTTGCCAATGCAAACCCGTGCGTTCATGGATTTTTGTTTAGCGATATATGAGAATGCGACACTGCCGCAAGAGCTGCTGCATTTAATCGGCATGGCGACCAGTTCGGCGTCGGGTTGCCGCTATTGCACTGCGCATACGGCGAATAAGGCTTCAGAAGGTGGCGTCGACCCAGAGAAAGTGGCGAAGCTTTGGGAGTATGAAACCAACCCGCTGTTCGAGGCCCATGAACGCGTCGCTATATCGTTTGCGCAAAATGCAGGGCAATCACCGAGCCAAGTTCAAGCGACTGACTATGAAAAACTCCGGGAATATTTTTCAGAACCTGAAATTATCGAAATGCTATTTGTAATTTGCCAGTTCGGGTTCTGGAATCGGTGGAACGATTCTGTTGGCACTCAACTTGAAGCCGCGCCAAGACAATTTGCGGAGAATGTCTTGCCGGAAAAGTACTGGTCTCTTAACAAGCACGCGTAACCTGGTTTACACCTCCGCTTTTTTAGATTTGTCCCCGTAAGCCGCCAGCCGCAGAGTTTGTTGTTTTGTCAAAACGGCGATAAAGCGTTGGCGCCAATGCACTTTTCAGACCATTTATACGAGTCATTCAATGTAGATATACATTCTCCGGCGGGGCAATTGATTTTTCGGTTTTTTACTTTCGTATAGTTTCTTGAATATGCTGAGCATCAGAAGCGACTTGCGTCCAGTCTAGGTTAAAATGAACTGGCCCACATTTTATGGGTATGGCGAAACTGATTGTCGCTAACGCCAATCATGAAATCTTGGCGATAACGTCGCCAGAAAGAACAATGTCATCTTCTTTTTTTAGAATGATAATTGTACCTGATGCGGGCGAGGTGACTTCAAATTCGGTTTTTTCAAGCGCAACTGTGGCTATCATATCGCCTTCGCTAACGCTGTCTCCGTCGCTCACAAACCATTTGCTTAGCGCCCCTTCGTCTTCATGGGTCCACATATCGATGATGATGTTCATAACCTGCTCATTGTCAAAACTATAAGGTGGCGTGCACGCTGGCGACGATCTTGTCTTTGTTCGGTAGGGCGAATTGCTCCATTGGCCGAGCGAAGGGAACCGGAATATCGGGATGGGCGACGCGTTGCGGCGCTGCTTTCAGTGAACCAAAGGCTTCATTCGCAGCGATAGCGATGATTTCGCCGGTGACGCCAAAGCTCTGATAGTCATCATCGACGACGACAAGCCTGCCGGTTTTGCGGACGGAGTTAAGAACGCATTCCTTGTCGAGCGGCACGAGAGAACGCAGATCAATGACTTCGGCCGAGACCCCTTGTCCGGCGAGATCTTCGGCGGCGGCGAGCGCCAGATGGACCGGCCAGCTTAGCCCCACAATCGTGACATCGCTTCCTTCCCGCAGGACGGCGGCCTTGCCAAGCGGCACTTCATAGGGCTCCGCGGGCGTATGAGTGATTGAACCCGGAGTCGTGCCGAGCCAGGCAAGTCCATGCAGCGCTTTATGGAAAAGGTAGATAACCGGATTGTCGTCCTTGATGGCCGCATGCATCAGCCCTTTGGCGTCATATGCATTTGATGGAGCCACGACCTTCATGCCCGGCAAATGCGCAAACGTGCCATAAAGTGTTTGTGAATGCTGCCCAGCGTCGCCATAGCCGCCGCCGATCGCACTCATCAGCACCATCGGAACTGGTTGCGCGCCGCCGGAAAAATATGCGTTCTTTGCGGCGAGGTTATATATCGCATCCATGCAGACGCCGAAGAAGTCGACAAACATAAGCTCGACCACGGGGCGCATGCCGCAGGCTGCGGCGCCAACCGCCGCCCCGATAAAACCGGTCTCGGAAATGGGTGTGTCGCGTACGCGCTTTGCGCCGAAACGGTCATAGAGCCCCGCCGTATTGCCGAAGGCGCCGCCAAGCTTTCCGATATCCTCCCCCATAAGGAAGACCCGTTCGTCACTGTCCATTGCTTCGCCGAGGGCTTCGGCCATCGCTTTACTGATCGTGAGCTTTCGAGCGTTTGTTGTTTTTGTCATTACTGCCTCACACAAAGACCATGTTCAGCGCTTCTTCTGGCGCCGGCTCTGGCGCAGCGCGGGCAAAGGCGATGGCGCGCGCAACGGTTTCGCTTGCTGATTGTTCGGCGGCTTCGATGTCAGCAACGGCCGCCACGTCGTTTTTGATCATGCGCTCGCGCATCAAAGGCAGTGCGTCGCGCTTGGTAATTGATTCCTTTTCTCCTTCCGGACGATACGTTTCCGGGTCGCCGGTGAAGTGTCCGGTCAATCTAAAGGTCTCGATTTCAATCAGGCTCGGTCCGCCGCCTTTGCGTGCACGGTCAATGGCTTCGCCCGCCGCGGCGTAGATGGAGAGTGGATCGTTATTTTCTATGTAAATACCCGGCATGTTGTAGCCGGCGGCGCGCACATCGTTACGTGGCACGGCGGTCGATCTCTTTTTGTCGACGGAGATGCCGTAGCTGTTGTCTTCGATGATACAGACGAAGGGAACCTTCCAGAGCCCGGCGAGGTTTAGGGATTCATGAAAGGCCCCCTGATTGGCTGCGCCTTCGCCGATAAAGGCGACTGCGACATGAGGCAAGCCGCGCATCTGGAAAGAGAGTGCGGCGCCGACAGCGGGGGCAATGCCTTCTCCGACAATGCCGCTCGACATGAAATTCACATTGGTGTCGAACAGATGCATATGTCCGCCGCGTCCGCCGCTAAGACCTGAGACGCGGCCGAAAATTTCCGCCGTCATCCGTTCGAGATCGACACCCTTTGCGATGGCGATGTGATGGGCGCGATGGGTGGCTGAAACGTAGTCGTCATTGGTTAGATGCGCGCAGACGCCGGCAGCGCATGGCTCCTGTCCGCTGGAGAGATGCATCTCCCCGGGAATCGGACCGTTGGCCATGTTAAAGTTGGGAAGCTTCCCCTCGAAATAGGCGCCCTGAATCGCGTCTTCATACTGACGGCTGGTGACCATCTTTTTATACATTGCAAGCTGTTGTGATGCGTCAGGCTCCATGGTGTGCCTCCCTTGGGGCGCGTTCTGCGTTGTAGTGGTTTCGCTAATTTTTGATGCTGGCGATCAACTCAATTTCAAGCAGCAAGTCCGGATGAGCCAGGCGTGTGACTTCCACCCATGTGGCTGCGGGTAAAAGACCGCTGGAATAATATTTCGCCCGCGCGCTGAGTGTGCTGAGCGTAGCGTCCATGTCTGTGGTGAAGCCGGTTTCCTTCACGACATCGTCGAAACCGAGATCGAATTTTTTCAGCGCCTGAGTGAGGTTTGTGTAAATCTGGTCAATCTGCCCGGCCATATCGCCTTTATGGAGGGGCTGGAAATTTTCATCCCAGCTTACTGCGCCGGACAAGAATACGAGGTCGCCGGCGCGGACACATTGGCAAAACCCCATCTGGCGTTCGGCGGCTTCATGGACAAATCGGCGCTCAATGGACATAAAGGCCCCCTGCTAAAAATATGAAATATATTGTCAAATATTCTAAAAAAATAATCAACACAAAAATACTGCAATAAGTGACGCATCACACCCCTTCGGAAACTCTGGTAAAACGTGGCGATATATCGTGCGGATAGAGGAAACGATGACCGGACTACGAGCAAGATCCAAACAAAGACGACGGGACCTGGTGCTGGCTGCGGCTGAAAGGCTGTTTCGGCGGCAAGGTTACAACCGCACCACGATTGAGGAAATCGCCAGCGAGGCCGATGTCAGCATTGGCACGATGTACAGCTATTTCGGATCGAAAAGCGGAATCATGCGCGCGCTGATGGAGCCTGTCATTGACGATATGCTGGCTAAGGGAAGTGGGGTCATCGCCAATCCGCCCAAACGCGCCGTGGACGCAGTTGCCGCATTATATGAGGCGTATCGGTTCACGGATGAATGGAAACATGTCAATATTTTGCGGGCTTTTGACCCCAGTTTCGGCGAGCTCGACGAAAACCTGCAGCGCGTCACTGAAGATTTCGACGTCAAGCTTTCCGCTCAAATATGCGAAATGATAAAGCGGTTGCAGGCGCTTGGCCGTATGAAGCAAAGCATCGATTCGGAAGACGCCGCCTTTATTTTGTATAATCACCTGCGCACGGCGTTCAACGCCCATGTCAAACTCTCCAATACGCAAACCTATGAAGAAATTCTCGTCGATACCCACAGGCGGATGCGGATGATCTTTGAGCCGTGGAGTGAAACAGCCTAGCAGCGCCGCTCTGAAAACCGGTTCAAGGCCGCGAAATTCCCACCTGAATCCCCGGCGGTGCAAAAAAAATAGAATATGATTGCAAATATTCTAAAAATCTCTAGAGTGAGCGCTGGCGTGTTGCGCGCCCAGCGTTTTTCTGGAGGGGTTCATGACAAAACGAGTTTTCCTTAACCGTGTGGTGCGAGGCGGCATAACCGCAGGCGGCGCCAGTGTGATTGCGCTTGCTATAGCCACAACCGGGCTGGGTGTGACGGCCGCGAGCGCTCAACAAGAGCCGGTCGCGGGGATTGACACCGTCGTCGTCACCGCGCGGAAACGCGAAGAAAGCCTGCAAACGACTCCGATCGCGATTACGGCTTTTACCGCCGATGACCTGGCTAAACGCAATGTTGTCACTCTCGACGGCATCGGCGATTACACGCCGAATCTGGTGTTTGACAAAGGAACCGGCGGCACTGGCGGCAGCACCAGCACGCAGGTTTACATTCGAGGCATCGGCCAGGCGGACTTTCTGTTCACCACTGAACCTGGCGTCGGCATCTATGTGGACGGTGTTTACCTGCCACGCTCCATTGGCTCGATTATGGATCTGGTCAATTTTGAACGCATTGAAGTTCTAAAAGGTCCGCAAGGCACGCTGTTCGGCAAGAACAGCGTCGGCGGCGCGATTAACATCGTGTCAAAAAGACCAGGCAACGAGCTGGAAGGCGGCGTTGAGGCAATTTACGGCAGCTTTGATCGTATTGATGTTCGTGGTCATTTGAGTGTTCCGCTGATCGAAGACACCTTGGCGGCGTCGATCGCTGTTTCTTCGCAAAACCGGGATGGTTATGTAAAGCGCGTGCTAGCGGGTGATGAACTTGGCGGCATTAACTCGAAAGGTGTGCGTGGACAGGTTCTATGGACGCCCGGCGAGAATTTCGACTTTCTTCTGACGGGCGACTATACGCGCCATCGCGACGACGCCATCGCCAATACGCTGATCGACGTCGACCAAACCGGCAGCCTGATCGGATTGTGGAATGGGCTTGTCGCCCCCGGTATGGGCGTTTTCTATGACGATAGCTACATCACAGATGATCCCTTCGAAACCAACAGCACAGGGCCTAATTTTTCAGATCTCGACTTATGGGGTGTTTCCGGCGTTGCAACCTGGCGGCGTGGTGATCTTACACTCAAATCTGTCACATCTTACCGGAACCAGGACGCATTTTTCGGACATGATTCCGATCATTCTCCACTGACCTATTTCGAACAAACGGTGAAAGATGATCAGGAACAGTTCTCACAAGAGTTCCAGATCAATGGCAGCCATTTTGATAGCCGTCTCGACTGGGTCTTGGGCGCGCTTTATTTTCATGAAGAAGGTCTAAGCACCTATCGCATTATTTTCACGCCGGGGCTTTTTGGGGCGCTGGAAATGCTCCCAACGGGAATTATTCCGGGGCTTGGCGGTATGGGCAATCCCATCCATCCCGCGCTGGATTTTAACGGCGCGGTTTCGGCCGGCATCGACAATGACAGCTATGCGGCGTTCATGCATGCGAGCTTTAAAATAACGGATAAGCTGAGCGTGTCCGGCGGTGTCCGCTACACAGACGACTCTAAGGGATATGATTCGGTCCTGGAGCGCTTTGAGGCTGGCGTTGTTACGCATGATCTGACGGTTGAAGAAAGCTGGAACGCATGGACTCCGAAATTCGGCGTCGACTATCAGTAGACTGAGAATCTGATGACCTATGTGTCCGCAGCGCGCGGCTTTAAGTCCGGCGGCTTCAACGGGCGTCCGACAAACGCCTTTGTCGCCATGCAGCCTTTTGATCCGGAATATGTATGGACCTATGAAGCGGGTTTTAAGTCATCGACCGCTGACCGGCGGCT
>JAUIEG010000093.1 GCA_030428745.1 Alphaproteobacteria bacterium | reverse complement strand
GTTGATCAATAGCGCGTCATTTTGAACGCTTATATTCTTGTCTGTGAGCGCCATCGCCAGGAGGTTATAGAAAACGTCGGTGACGCCTTTAACGCGCTCCGGGTCTGCATGACTCTGATCGCCCTGGCGCCAAAGCGACAAGACGAAATCGTGGAGCAGGCGGCTAGAGGGCGTCTCGCCGGCGATCTTGTGCGACAAGGCTTCGTCGAGACCCGGCATGCGTTCGGATATGGCGTCGCGCGGCATTTCAACCACAAGCATGACGTTGTCGCTGGACAGATCGACACGATAATCTTCGTTGCTGTCGGTAAGGACCGCGTCACCAGCACGCAGATGATAGATTTTGTTGGCCTGCGAATGGAGACAGCTGCCCACATGCTGGAAGTGCAACATGACACGGTCGCCGCCGCTGCGCGCGATGCGCGCATTTCGCTGCACGACGGCGTTCGGCGATCTGGGGCGTATCATTGTGATGTCGCCCATGGACCAGCGCCACATTTCAGCGTCGAAAGTCTCACGTTCGGAATCGATGCTGAGACCGCAGAAGGTTTCACTGGCTATTCTGTTCCAGAACTCCAGTCGTTCGTGCTGGGTGACTTCATTCGTTGCGAAATGTTCGATCTGATGCGCCATTTTTGAGGGGTCCATTCCGTCGTCAGCGCTGATAGCCAGAGCCGGCGTTCAGCGCGTAAAGCTTATCGGCGTCAGTGCAATTATACACGATTTTTGCACAGGTTTCATCGCTCCGTTTCTTCGCCGCCGCTGCCTGACCCATTCCTACCTGTTTTGAGAATCATGCCCCGTAATATTGCGAGACCGGACAGCGACGAGCCTGTTTCGCGGTTGAACGTGAGCTTTATCGCTCGAACGCGGCATAAATGGCTAAATTTTTAACGACTGACCTTTTTGCGTTGCACAAATTCGAAGCGGCGCAGGTGGAGGCAGGTTCCACCGTAAGCGCGCCCATTTCGCTCCAGAACGGCAATCGGCCCGTGCGCCTTCCATGGGTGCTTGCGCTTATGGTAATAGGCCGGTGATTTGTCGCTGAAATTCTGTCCTGCAGGCGCTAATTGTCGACTGTCGGCCCGTTTTGGGTCTGCGCCTGTGTGGAAATTGAGCAAAAGGAAAGAGCCGCTCCCATGAACGTCATGCCCAAAAATTCGATGGTTCAACCCGAATATTCAAATGCTGCGAAAAAGGCGCTGGCGCGGTCGCCGGCGCATTTCATCAACAATGAATGGATTGAGTCCAAATCCGGCAAGACAATTGACGTGATCGACCCTTCTACATGCAAGGTCGTCAGCCAGCTTGCCGATGCGACCAATGAAGAGGTCGACCGCGCTGTCGCCGCTGCGCGCCAGGCGTTTGATGATGGCCGCTGGACCGGGTTGCCGCCCATTGCGCGCGAACAGATGATCCATAAGCTCGCTGATCTCATTACCGAACACGCCGAAGAGCTCGCCGAGCTTGAAGCCATCGACAACGGCAAGAACGCGGCTGTAGCAGCGGGAATGGATATTCCGGCGTCTGCGGGCATGCTTCATTACATGGCGGGCTGGGCGACGAAGGTCAGCGGCTCCCACATCGATCCCATGGCCGCTCCTTCGGGCGCGTTCCATGCCTATGTGCGCAAGGAGCCGATCGGCGTTGCGGCGCAGATCGTGCCGTGGAATTTTCCCCTCATCATGGCGACCGGCAAGATTGCCCCGGCGCTTGCGGCCGGCTGCACCATCGTCCTGAAGCCGGCGGAGCAGACCTCGCTCACGGCGCTGCGTCTTGCTGATTTTGTGGCGATGGCCGGCTTCCCGCCGGGCGTCATCAATGTCATCACCGGCCTTGGCGAAACGGCTGGCGCACACCTGACGACGCATCCGGACGTGGACAAAGTGGCGTTCACCGGCTCGACCGAAGTGGGCAAGATCATCAATCGCGCGGCGACTGACTCTTTGAAACGCGTCACGCTCGAACTTGGCGGCAAATCGCCTGTTGTTGTGTTGCCTGATGTGGATGTGGAGGAGGTTGCTGCTGGCGCCGCCGGCGCGATTTTCTTTAACGCCGGACAGATCTGCGTCGCCGGCTCTCGTCTTTTCGCGCATAAGTCCGTTTTCGACAAAGTGGTCGAGGGCGTTGCGAAGCATGCCGATGACTGGGCGCCTGGCCCATCGCTTTGCCCGGAATATCGCATGGGGCCGCTTGTTTCCGACGAGCAGCAAAAACGTGTGATGGGCTTCATTGAGTCTGGCAAAAAAGAAGGCGCTTCCGTGGTCAAGGGTGGCGACTCGCCTTCGGATCTCGGATATTTCGTCAATCCAACCATTCTGGTTGACGTTAATCCGAACATGCAAGTGGTTCGCGAAGAGATCTTCGGCCCGGTTCTCGTCGCTCAGCGCTTTGACGATCTCGACGAAGTTGCAAAGGCCGCGAATGATACGCTTTATGGTCTTGGCGCCAGCATCTGGACAAAGGATCTTTCAAAGATGCACCGGCTTGCCGCCAAGATTAAGTCCGGTTCGGTCTGGGGCAACTGCCATTCCATGATTGACCCGGCATTGCCCTTTGGCGGCTACAAGCAATCGGGTATTGGGCGCGAACAATCGAGCAACGGCGTTGAAGCCTATATGGAAACGAAGTCGGTCATCATCGCGCTCTGACCGGGCTCGATAGCCGACAATCCGGAGGCGCGCCTGAAAAGGCGCGCCTTTTTCTTTTGAGTTCGCAAAAAAGCGCAAATTTTCGCGCCGGTAGCGCGCGATAGGGGGTTTGCTGCGGTGATAACCAGAGATAGTAATGTCGCATAACTATCAGCGTCCGGCGGAAATACCGCCTGCGCTTTAATTTTGGCCTGTAAACGGCGCCCGGGAGCCGGGTCCGATGAATCTGGGGATCTGATGATGGCGGAAGAACGCAAAGAAGAAGACACGGTATCCTATGAGGTTGTGGACCGCATCGCGTGGGTTAAATTTAACCGCCCGGAAAAGCGCAACTGTATGAGCCCCAAGCTCAACCGGCAGATGTTGCGCGTTCTTGAAGAGCTGGAATTCGATGACAATGTCGGTGTCCTCATCCTGACAGGTGAGGGCACGGCATGGTCGGCCGGCATGGACCTCAAGGAATATTTCCGCGAAACCGAGGCGCTGGGCCTTCGGGGAACAAGAGAGGCTCAGCGCGAAGCCTACGCATGGTGGAAGCGGCTGCGCTGGTATCAGAAACCGACGATCGCCATGGTCAATGGCTGGTGCTTTGGCGGAGGTTATGGCCCGCTCTACGCCTGTGACCTCGCTTACGCCGCCGAAGATGCGCAGTTCGGTTTATCGGAAGTCAATTGGGGGATCTTGCCGGGTGGCGGCGCCACAAAAGTTGCGTTCGAATTGATGCCGTTCCGCAAGGCTATGTATCACGCAATGCTGGGCGAAAATCTTGACGGCAAGGCGGCGGCGGAAGCAGGGCTTGTCAATGAAGCGCTGCCTGCGGACAAGTTGAAAGCGCGGGTCACTGAAGTCGCAACAAAACTGCTCGAGAAAAACCCATGGACGTTGAAAGCGACGAAAGACGCTATGCGCCGGGTTGGAGAGATGACGTATGAGAATGCGGAAGACTATTTGATCCGCGCACAGGAAGCCTTGAACTTCTTCGATGGCGAAGCGCGTAAGGAAGGCATGCGCCAGTTCCTCGATGACAAGACCTACAAGCCGGGTCTGGGCTCATATGATCTCAACAAACAGAAGAAATAACCGGGAGTAAAGCGATGAGCGCTGCAAAGCCTGCGCTGTTGTTGTTGCCGGGTCTCCTGTGCGACGAGACGGTCTGGCGCGCGCAGGTTGATCGCTTTTCGCCAGTTGCTGACGTGATCGTTCCCGATTACGGCGATGCGGACAGCATTACCGAGATGGCGAAAATTGCCTTGCGCAATGCGCCGGAGCGTTTTTCGCTTGCTGGTCATTCCATGGGCGCGCGTGTGGCGCTCGAAGTCGTGCGCATGGCGTCGGAGAGAGTGGAGCGAATCGCCATCCTTGACACAGGTGTTCACGACGTGAAGCCGGATGAGCATGGCAAGCGCATGCGCCTCGTGAAACTTGCTGAAGAGGAGGGCATGGGCGCGCTGTGTGCGGCTTGGTTGCCGCCAATGGTGCATCCGGATTTGCGCGGCGATGAGACTTTCATGAAGCCGCTGCGCGAGATGGTCGAGCGTTCGACGCCTGCGCATTTTGCAGCGCAAATCCACGCGCTCCTGACCCGGCCCGATACAGGCCCAGGGCTCGCGGCGATCAAATCCCCGGTTCTGATCGGCGTTGGCAGGCAGGATGAATGGAGTCCCATTGATCAGCACGAAGATATTCAAGCGCGGCTCGGTGGGCGCGGGAAGCTTGTGATCTTTGAGGACGCTGGTCACATGGCGCCCTGTGAAGCGCCGGAGTCTGTTAATGCTGCGCTTGCGGAATGGTTTTCAGAGCCGGTTGGGACAAGCCGTGATTGAGGGAATTGGCTGATAATGCTAATTTTTCGGTGCTGGAATGTGAGCCGGGGGATGGCGTCATGTCTGTGACGAGCCTAGAGAACAAGCCCGTTCTGCAATTTCTCGATGATCGATCCCCGAATGTTCGAACGGAGTTTCTGAACAGCCTCGCCGGTTATCGTCTGAGACAGATTTCAAACGCCTTTATGTCGGATTTCGCAGCTGCGATGGTGGGCACGGGCATGCGGCCCGTTCAGATATCCATTTTATCCGTGGCCGATGAGAATCCAGGCATCCGGCAAGGGGAAATCGGGCGGGCGCTGGGCGTGGCCCGGGCAAATATGGCCCCATTGATGGCGGAGCTTGAAGCGGCAAAGCTCCTTGAACGCATTCCCGATGAGGCGGATCGGCGGGCTGTTTCCGTCTATTTGACCAAAAGCGGCCAGGCGATGCTGAAAAATTGCAAGGCCCGTATCACGGCCCATGAGCGCCACGCTCTGGAAAGGCTGTCCGAAAGCGAGCGCAAAACATTGCTGCGTTTGCTGAACAAGATATAACGACAAAAAGCCTGACAGGGAAAAACCAGAAATGAGCTCAAAAGACCCTCGCGAGATTCTCGCGCAAGCGCCCATGGGGACCTTTCAGATAATCGCTGTGGGCATGTGCGTTCTGCTCAATGCGCTGGACGGTTTTGACGTTCTTTCCATCAGCTTTGCGGCGCCAGGCATCGCCAATGAATGGGGCGTTGATCGCGCCGCGCTCGGCATTGTCCTTTCGATGGAGCTTATCGGCATGGCGATCGGCTCCGTGGTGATCGGCAGCGTCGCGGATGTGATTGGCCGACGTCCGACAATTCTTGCCTGCCTTTTTGTGATGGCCGCGGGCATGGGGCTTGCCGCGACGGCGAACGGCATCGAAATTCTTTCTGTTTACAGGTTCGCCACCGGTCTTGGTATTGGCGGGGTTCTCGCCGCCACCAACGCGATGGTCGCTGAATACGCTAACGTAAAACGCAAGAGCCTTGCAGTGACGACGATGGCTGCGGGCTATCCTATCGGCGCTATTGTGGGCGGCACGATCGCCTCCATGTTGCTGGCCCATTATGACTGGCGGTCGGTGTTTATTTTTGGCGCCGTGACCACAACGGTTTTTATTCCGCTCATCTGGTACTTCCTGCCGGAGTCAATCGAGTTCCTTGCTCAAAAGCGCGTGCCGGGAGCGCTTGAGAAAATCAACTCAACGCTGAAACGTATGGGCCATGAGACGGTGACGGAATTGCCGCCCGTACAAGAGGCGCCGAAGAAGATTGGCGTCGGTCGTCTCTTCGGGCCGGATCTCGCCCGCACCACGGCGCTCCTGACCTTCGCCTATTTCGCGCACATCATGACGTTCTATTTCTACCTGAAATGGATTCCGAAGATCGTCGTTGACCTTGGCTTTGAGCCGTCGCTTGCCGGCAGTGTGCTTGTCTGGGCGAATGTAGGCGGCGCCAGCGGCGCGATTCTTCTGGGCCTGCTCGCTATGAAGTTTGGAATCAGGGGCCTCGTGATTGGCGCCATGCTGGTCGGCGGCGCAATGGTGACACTGTTCGGTCAGGCGCCGGCGGACCTTACGAAACTGTCCATGATTGCTTGCGTTGCGGGGTTCTTCACCAATGCAGCTATCGTCGGTCTCTACGCGCTTTTCGCGCACGCCTTCCCGACGGAAGTGCGCGCGGGCGGCACCGGTTTTGTTATCGGCGTTGGCCGCGGAGGCGCGGCGTTGGGCCCAATCATTGCCGGCTTCCTCTTTAAGAGCGGCTATGGCCTGGAGCTCGTGGCGGTGATTATGGCTGCTGGCTCGATTTTCGCGGCGCTTGCGCTTGTGTTTTTGGGGAAGCCCAGAAAGTCGGCCACGCAGTCCGCCTGAGAGAAGAATGCCGCCTGTCGATAAATAGCCAGAGCTTGCCGCTTTTCTTAAAGTGACGCCTAATCGTGAATGCGGCGCAGGAAGTCTATCAATGTGCGAACTTCCTGTTTGGTAAAGCGGCTTTTCAGCCATTCCTCATGTTCGAGAACCGCTCTTTTCGCGTCGATAAGAATTTTCTGTCCGGTAGGCGTCAATTTAAGCGTCTGCTTGCGCCCGTCGCTGGTTGACTGGCCGCGTCGCAGAAGACGGCGCCCTTCGAGCCGGTTTATGATCGCCATCACCGTCGCACGATCCATACGCAGGCGTTTGGCGAGATCAGTCTGCGCAATGCCCGGATGGTCGTCCACGAGCCACAGAACGGAGACCTGTTTCTGGGTCATGTCCAGATCGGAAAACGTGTCCATGAAATGCCGGTACACCGCCGTGTAGGCGAGGCGAATATGGAAGCCGACGATGTCGTCGATTTCCCCGATGTCATCCAATTCGGCGTTTTGATTTTGGTCAATTCCGGACTGCGTTTTTCTCTTATTCTGATTGCGTTTTGTCACGCCCCTGTCCCTTGGCTCCCTTGAGCCTACCATATACAATTCTCACAAAGGAGGAAGCCATGGTTCATTTCCCTGATACGGTGAGTTTCACGGGCTTTAACACTCCCTCGCGGATCGAAGCGGATATATACGATCTCGACGTTGAGGGGGAGGTCCCCAAGGAAATGCATGGGGCTTTTTATCGGGTGCAGCCCGACCCCCAGTTTCCGCCGCTTTTGGGCGACGATATTGCATTTAACGGCGACGGGATGATCACCCAGTTCCGCTTTGAGGACGGCAAAGTCAGCTTCCGCCAGCGCTGGGCGAAAACCGATAAATGGAAACTTGAGAACGAGGCAAACAGAGCTCTTTTCGGCGCCTGCAGGAACCCGCTTACTGACGATCCATCCGTGAAAGGACAGATTCGCGGCACCGCGAACACCAATGCCTGGGTACATGGCGGCAAGCTCTATGCGCTTAAGGAGGATTCGCCGGCGTTGGTCATGGATCCGGTGACGCTTGAGACCGAGGGTTACACCAAATTTGACGGCATGACGGGCCAGACGTTCACTGCGCACCCGAAGATTGATCTGAATACGGGAAATATGGCGGCCTTTGGTTATGCGTCGAAAGGCGTCTTGACGCTGGACATGACCTATTACGAGATCGGGCCGGACGGGAAGCTTCTCTATGAAGTGTGGTTCGAGAATCCTTATTACGCGATGATGCATGATTTTGCGATTACGGAGGATTACGCGCTCTTCCATGTGGTGCCGTCGACCTCGAACTGGGAGCGCCTCGAAAAAGGCATGCCTCATTTCGGTTTTGATACGACGATGCCGGTTTATTTCGGCGTTTTGCCCCGGCGCAAAGGAGTGACTAAAGATGATATTCGCTGGTTCAAAACCGATAATTGTTTCGCCAGCCATGTGATGAACGCCTATCAGGATGGCGACCGCATTCACTTCGACACACCGCAGGCGAAGAATAATATGTTCCCGTTCTTCCCGGATGTTCATGGCGCGCCGTTCAATCCTGTGGAAGCGTCGAGTTATCTGACCCGCTGGACCGTCAACATGGCGTCGAACTCTGAAGAGTTCGAAAGTCAGACGAAACTAACGGACATGTTCGGCGAATTTCCGCGTATCGATGACCGCTTCACCGGCAAGAAATACCGTCATGGCTGGATGCTGGTGGTGGATATGGAGCAGCCTTGCGAGCTCAAGGGCGGCAGCGCCGGCGGGTTCCTGATGAACACGCTTGGCAAAGTGGATCACGAAACAGGTGAAGAGCAGAAATGGTGGGCGGGGCCTGTCTCAACCTTGCAGGAGCCTTGTTTTGTCCCGCGTTCCAAGGATGCGCCGGAAGGAGACGGCTGGATCGTGATGGTCTGCAATCGCCTTGAAGAACACCGCAGCGATTTGCTGGTGTTCGATGCGCTCGACATCGCCAAGGGACCTATCGCCACTGCCAAGATACCTGTCCGCCTTCGTTTCGGCCTTCATGGCAATTGGGCGAATGCCGGCGATATCGGCATGGCGGCCTGAGAAATATGATCAAACCGGAACTTGAATTCGTTTACGAAGCGGGTGGCG